>DASSAV010000220.1:0-4021 GCA_035699265.1 Rhodothermales bacterium | reverse complement strand
TCGGCGACGGAAAAATCTTCGTCTTGCCCGTCGAAAAGATCTACCGCATCCGCACCGGCGAAGAGGACAGGGCCGCCGTAACCCCGGTAGTCCCGGCCTGAGGCTACGATCCCCGGTAGGGACACACCGCCGGGGTGTCCGTCCACATTTTATTTCCCGAAACCCATACCCCTCATAGACTCATAGATTCGTAGTTTCTCAAAAGCCCCCCACTCACGCACTCCGAGCCCAACGGGCGCCGAGCGCTTCCGGCGTGATGCCGTAAAACGACAGCGCGCAGTCGAACGGCTTGATCCACCCTGCCGCATGCTCCCTTGCAAATCGGCGTACGACGAGATCCTCCGGCGCGTCCGACGGCCATTCAAAGGCCTCGCCCTCGTATTCGTCGGATAGCGGCGCGCTCGGATAGGCCAGCCTGGCCTCAGTGTCGCTCGGCCGGGGGATCCTGCTGGAGCGCGCCTCCGGGGAGGCCAGCGTGTTCAGGTTCACGTGCCCGCGCGTGCTGAATAGTTCGGGCTCCCACCGGGCAATGACGAGCAGGCAGTCGTGCAGCCGGTGCAATACGTCCTTGCCCCGCAGCCGGTAAAGCGCGTCGACCCCTCCCGTGCCGACGATGAGTGCATCCCGCAGGGCCGCCTCGTCCGGGTCATCCAGGTCCGAAAGATCCCCGCACTCGAATCCGATGCGCCGCGAGCCCAGCTCCACGACGAAGTCGATCCAGAACTTCCCGCCCGGCGTCTCTACCTCCGGCTGGTACTCCAGCGCGGAAGCCGGACTCAGATACTTCACCAGGTGCCACGCAAACTCGTCCTCCAGCGGACGCTCGTACGGCGGATCGTAGAACAGCGTAGGCTCGACCAGTGGGTGTAGCGTGGTCCGGTCGGATAGGCTCTGGCCCCCGAACGGACTCGGCGAGTGATGGCGCTCCTGCATGACGTTTCCCGAAAGTGGTGGGTGTATCCTGTTGGTACGTAATAAGATACACCATGCATGTGACACCTTAATGTCATACACCCGACCCTTTTTTACTTTCCTCCTCTCCTCCTCACTCTCTTTCTCCCTTTCTCCCTTTATCTCCTCCACTCGTCCTCTCTTACCTTCCTCGTCTCGTAGTCTCCCCCTCTCTCTCCCTTTCCCGAATCCTCAACCCGGAAAAGTCAAGGTTCAAAACATAACCTTGCCCCGCCGCAAAGTTTGCACTACATAGGTCCAGACCTCCGCTGCACCTACCCCGTCCTTTGACATCCTGCATCGTGGTGCCCCCACTCCAGGTGGTGGCACCACTCTACGGCAGCCCAAACCTGTACCATGTATGCGCCAACCACTCAGGCCACGAAAGCCGCCCAGATTCACCGGGTGATTCCCCTCATCCAGCAGGCGAGTAGCCGCGCCGCTTCACGGGTAGGCTACAAGTCACCCGGTGAATGCGGCACCTCCACACCCGAGACCTGCAACACCAGCACACCCGAAAAACACGTGTTCCGTGTGCAATCTGTGCAACGAGCCTTGAAGAATGCCGCCTGCCACGCGACTACGATGGACAATCCACAACGAACAACTGACCACGGACCACCAACAACGGACAAAAAGCGTGCAAAGTGTGCAACCAGTACCCGTTCTGCAAAACGCTCGTGCAAACCCGGGAGACGCTCTGCAAGGCCGGAGCGAGTTGCCCTTCTATACACGCGCAATCCGCAAGCGACCCTGCACTGTCCTGTCAAGAACCGGTATTGTGCTCTATCGAATCGCGGACCGTGCGCCGGATGAATCCCCGCGCGTTGAGCGAGTGGCGCAACACCCCAACCCTATCCGGCCCACCGCCAACCTTCGCGCGCCGCTCGGTCCGATCCGGGCGCCGGGAAGGGGATTCGCGCGTTCCGATTCGATCGCCCTTCTTTGGTTCTTTCTTGGGCGAGCAAGAAAGAACATCCAGGGACCACCACACATCCCGAACCACGAAACATCCCCGAACGATCACGCCACCCTTTCCCCATGTACAACGGACCAACACGTGCAAAGTGTGCAACCGAATCGCTTAACCTGTAAGATCCGTTACAATTCACCGCAACACCTCGGTACCCGAACAACGGATCCCTGACCACCAACAACTGATCTCCTTCCGTTAACACTTGAACACGTAAACACCCGAACACCCCACCGAAAGTGTGCAATGTGTGCAATGATGCGTCCTGAACGCTCTAGAATAATGCAAAAGCCGTCAGATCCGTTACAATTGACGCCCCACCTCCCCCGAACCAGCCAAAGAACCAAGAACTAAGCACCAAGAACTAACCCGCTCAACTGTAAGGTCCGTTACAATTCAACTCGTCACAACCAACGACAAACAACTGACCACTGACTACCAGTACCTGTCCCCCCGAACACTTCCCCACCGTGGGACCCTTTTGAACGCCTTGCCGTTGGTCATCCTCACAGGTATTTTGATGTCGGCATGTTCTGCTCGCAATCCTAAACATTGACTGGACTCGTATGACTAGCGATCCCGCGCTGACGCACATCAGCCCCCAGGGCGGCGTCAGGATGGTAGATGTATCGGGGAAGACCGTATCCGTGCGAACGGCAGTAGCAGCCGGGCGGGTATTGCTTGGAGACGAAGCCTTCCGGCTCGTTAAGGAAAACAAGGTCCGAAAAGGAGATGTGCTGTCCGTCGCGCAGGTGGCCGGCATCCTCGGCGCGAAGCAGACGAGCAAGCTGATTCCCCTCTGCCACGACGTGTACGTGGAAGGGGTAGACATCGAACTGACGCTGAACGATGAAGACCGGACAGTCGAGGTGCGCGCATACGCCAAGAGCTTCGGCCCCACCGGTGTGGAGATGGAGGCGCTGACGGCTGTTTCCATCGCCGCGCTCACGGTTTACGACATGTGTAAGTCCGTCTCCAAGGGAATTTCGATCACAGACATCCGGTTGCTGGCCAAGACGGGAGGGGCGAGCGGAGATTACCGAAGGGCTGAGCCGGCCTCACACTAATCCTGATACTCCTCATGGAGCAGATTACATTCGTTACCGGGCTGGTGGTCATCGTCCTGGTCATCGTGGCCTTTTCCGCCTTCCTGTACGTCATCCCCGTGCGCCTGTGGCTGACGGCGTACTTCTCCGGCGTCCACCTGCGGCTCTTCAGTGACCTCGTGGGCATGCGCTTCCGGCGCGTACCCCCGGAGGCCATCGTGAAGCCACTCATCACGGCGCACAAGGCCGGCATCCCCGTGGACACCTCGAAGCTGGAAGCGCATTATATGGCCGGCGGCAACGTCCAGAAGGTGGTCAACGCCCTGATCTCGGCGGACAAGGCGAACATCGAACTGGGATTTAACCAGGCCACCGCCATCGACCTCGCGGGCCGGGACGTCTTCCAGGCCGTCCAGGTCTCCGTCAACCCCAAGGTCATCGAGACGCCCCCCGTCTCGGCGGTGGCGAAGAACGGCATTCAGCTACGCGCCATCGCGCGCGTGACCGTCCGGGCGAACATCCAGCGCCTGGTCGGCGGGGCCGGAGAGGAGACGATCATCGCGCGCGTCGGAGAGGGTATCGTGTCCACCATCGGATCCTCCGATACCCACGCGCTGGTACTCGAGAACCCCGACTCCATCTCGAAGGTCGTCCTGTCGAAGGGACTCGACTCCGGGACGGCCTTTGAAATCCTCTCCATCGACATCGCCGATGTAGATGTGGGTGATAACATAGGCGCCAAGCTGCAGACGGAGCAGGCGGAAGCCGACCTCCGGGTCGCCAGGGCGCGCGCGGAAGAGCGCCGGGCCGCAGCCGTAGCACGCGAGCAAGAGATGCGGGCTGCCGTGCAGGAGCAACGAGCCCGCGTCGTCGCCGCCGAGGCTGAAATCCCACTCGCCATTGCCGAGGCCTTCCGCAACGGGCGCCTGGGCGTGATGGATTACTACAACATTCGCAACCTCCAGGCGGATACGCGCATGCGGGAGGCCATCGGAGGGCCCGAATCAGGCGGTAATAACACCTCCTCGCAGGGTGAGTAGAGCTTGGAACG
>DASSAV010000219.1:0-4537 GCA_035699265.1 Rhodothermales bacterium | reverse complement strand
GTCGGGGGATGGTTCGGGGCCGGGTTTCTCAGCCGGGGCGCCGGTGGTGAGGAGGGCGGCTACGATGATGAGGAGGCCGCCCGCCAGGGTGCCGGGGCCGAGGGGCTCGCGCAGGACGGTGATGCCCAGGAGGGCGCCGACGAGCGGCTCCAGGTTGACGAACACACCCGCCCGTGAGGCGGGTACATGCTGGAGGCCCCAGTTCCACAGGACGTACGTCAGGGCGGAACAGCCTACGCCAAGTGCCAGCAGGGCGCCCCAGGTTCCGGCGTGAAGGTGGAGCGAGGGCAGGCCGTCGCGCCAGAAGGTGATCGGCACCATCGCCACAGTGCCGAACAGGATGCAGAGGGCGGTGACGGCGATAGACGGATATCGCTGTAGCAGGCGCCGGGTGAAAATCACCCAGCCAGCGGCGGCCAGCGTCGAGGCCAGTACGAGCAGGTCGCCGGCGACGGCGCTACCCGGGCCGGGCGTCCCGACGAGGCACGCCGCCCCGAGGGTGGAAAGAGCCACGGCAATCCAGCCCTTTGCGCCCAGCCGTTCCCGGTCGAACACGACGGCGGCGAGCGCCATGAGCACGGGGATGGTGGCGATGATGAGGGCGGCGCTGGTGGCGCTCGTACGGGCGAGTCCCTCGAACTGCGTCCACATCATAACGGGCACCATCAGGACGCCGGAGAGGATGAAGCGCAGCACGTCGGACTTCGGGATCCGGTTCAGCAGCCGGAGTGCCTGCGGGAGCAGGATCAGCGAGGCGATCAGGAAGCGGCCCAGGATTACCTGCGACGCCGTGAGTTCGGTCAGGGCCACCTTCCCGAAAAGGAAGGAGAAGCCCCAGAGCATGCTGGCAAGCGCGATGGCGGCGAAGGCGCCGCGGTCGGATCGGGGAGCGGCAGGTATTCTATCGAGCATGCCCGGGTTTCAGGAGAGGAAGAGAGAAAGAGAAGGGGAGGGAGTGAGAGAGTGAATGCGGGAAAGAGGGAGGGAGTGGTGGAAAGGGGTGGGAATAAGCCAGGTTCTCATCACGCTGCGGGTTCGGCGTTTTCGGCATCTCCGACCTGTTCGACGGGGAGGGCGACGACGAAGATGGAGCCCTTGCCGGGGGTGCTATGGGCGGTAATGGTGCCGTGGTGGCGCTCTACGATTCGGCGGACGATGGCGAGCCCCATTCCCGTTCCGGCGAACTCGTCGCGGCCATGAAGCCGCTGGAACGGGGAGAAAATCCGGTCCACGTATTTCTCGTCGAACCCGATCCCGTTGTCGCTGACCTCCAGGCGGCAAGTTTTGCGAATGGCTGCGTGGGCATTCGAACTCTTCAGAATCGTTCCGCTCACATTCACTACAGGGGGAACGTCGGGCTTGTGGAACTTGAGCGCGTTCCCGATCAGATTTTGAAAAAGCTGCCGCATCTGGACCGGATCGGCCTCGATCTGCGGCAAGGCGCCTACTTCTACCTTTCCGCTAACCTCTTTGATGCGTACTTCGAGGTCCGTAAGCACCTCGTTTACGATGTGGTTCAGGTCCAGTTTTTCGAACGGCTGCCCCTGCGTAGCCACGCGAGAGAACTGGAGGAGGTCGTGGATGAGGCCGGACATGCGGGAGGCGGCATTCTGGATACGGTCCAGATACATGCGTCCGTCCTCGTCCACCACGTCCTTATACTCGCCTGCCAGCAGATCGGCAAAGGAGTGGATCTTGCGGAGCGGTTCCTGAAGGTCGTGCGAGGCGACGTAGGCGAAGTCCTGCAGCTCGCGGTTGCGGCGCACGAGTTCGTCGTTGGTATGCTCCGCAGCCCGCTCGGCTCGGCGCCGTTCTGTGATTTCGCCCTTCAGGTGGCGGTTGGCTTCCTCCAACTGCGCCGTGCGTTTGCCCACCCGCTGCTCAAGCGTTTCGTTGAGCTGTTTGAGTTCCATTTCCGCCCGCTTCCGATCCGTGATGTCGATCACGGCGCCGAGGCTGCCGCGCACGTTTCCACGTTCGTCGTAGAGCGGCAGGGCATATTTCAGCACTGTCAGCCGGCGCCCGTCGTTGCGCGCGATCTCCACCTCCATGCCGCGCGTGGTGATGCCTTCGCGGGCGGCGCGCTCGATGGGAAGCTCCTCTGCCGGTATCTCCAGGCCGTTTCGGAGCCATTTGAACGGGAGCTTGTCGGCGCCCGGCCCGGTACTGGATGCGTTCTGCTGAGGATGGATGCCCAGCATGTCGGCAAGGGCCGGGTTCGGCTTGACGTACGTGCTGGTCGGGTCCATCGCGATGCCGAAGCCGACGGGAGCGAGGTCGAGGATGGCCTGAAGCTCCTCCACCCGGCGCTGGAGATCCTTGTTCAGGCGCTCGACTGCCTCCTCTGCACGGCGCCGCTCGTCGATCTCGCGCTGGGCCTCACTGTACAGGCGGGCGTTGTCCACCGCGAGGGCGCACATGCGCGCCAGTTCCTCGATGGCGGGCAGGTCGGCCTCGGTGTAGCGGCGCTCTGCTTCCGCCGCTATGAACGTGATCACGCCGAGGGTATGTCCGTGCGCGGTCAGCGGTGCGATCAGCACAGAGCGCATCCCCACCTTTTGTAGAATCTCATAGTGCTCTTCGTCGACTGCGCTCGCCCGGAGCAGGGCGTCCGGGATGTCGGAATAGATCTCTGGCCTGCCCGTGCGGATGACGTTCGCAACGCCGGTGGAGGCGTTCACGTTGGTCGGGTACCGCTGCTGAACCTCACGCGCCCACTTTATCTTAGAGGGGTCGGCGTGCGCCACCGCGACGTTGCGAGGCTTTCCGGTTTCATCCACAAGCTCGATCGTACACCAGTCGGCCCACTCTGGGACGACCAGGTTCGCCACACTGTTCAGCGTCGTCTCGTAGTCCAGCGATCCGGCGAGGACGAGCGAGGCTTCGCCGAGGAAACGGAGGGTATCCTCCGCGCGGGCGCGCTCGGTCACGTCGAGCGCGACGAGCACCGCTCCGACGGTTTCGCTGTCCATCCGAATCGGTGCGGCGGCAGCCTGGAGCACGACTTCTTGTCCGGTCCTGGCGTTCCGGAGGACCGCCTCGTCCTGTGCAACCTCTCCATTCAGCGCTCTCGTGAAGATGCTGGTCTCTCGCCCGATCGGTTGTCCCGTACGGCCGTCGCGCACGGCGAACTCCCGCAGGAACTGGCCGACGTCAGACGGTATCTGCTCGATGCTGTCGTATCCGAGCAGATCCAATCCACGCTGGTTCGCGCGGGAAATGCCGGTCGCATCTCCCACGAATACCGCGCCGGGCATGCTCTGCACGAGCGCGTCGAGCTCAGCATCGCGCCGGCGCTCATTTTCCCTGACGGCGAGTTCAGCCTCCTTACGGGCCGTGACGTTCTGGACCGTCCCAATAGTGAACTCCGCCTGCCCGTTTTCACCCTGGACGGTGCACACGGATACGTCTACCCAGATCACTTCTCCGTCCTTGCGCACGTAGCGCTTTTCGATCTGGTACCGGGAGCGCTCGCCTCGTAGCAGTTCGTCGTACAGCCGCTGCTCTTCCTGGATGTCTTCTGAGTGATTATACGCTCCGTACTCGAGCGTCTTCAATTCGTCCAGGCTATAGCCAAGCAGGCGCTGGAAGGCGGCATTCGCCTCGATCAGGCGGCCGCTCAGATCGAACATCGCAACCCCGACGGCCGTGTTCTCAAAGAGCGCCCTGTAACGCTCGCCGGCTAGCCGGTCTGTAGCTCGATCGCGTCCATTCTTGTCACCCATGCCGGAACGCTATGCCAGAACGTCGAAGGTAAGTGTCCATCTCAGAACGCAGCTTTCAGCCGGGGGGTTGCACGGCTACGATCCACGCGCGTAATACCGACCCGAATCCGTGCGTATACAAAAATATCGGCGCCCAGGGAGCAATGCTGCCCTGACGGACATGGTGATTCAATCGGAACGAGAAAGTGGCAAGGGATCGCTACCTTTTCAGCGCGAGCGTGAGGCCATCCGCGACGGGCAGCATGCTGAGATCGACGCGCTCGTCGCGCAGCAGCTTTCGGTTGAGGGCCTGAATGGCCCGGGTACCAGGCGAGGCCGCGGCAGGGTCCACGACCTGACCACCGCGGAAGACGTTGTCGATGACGATGAGCCCGCCCGGCCGGAGTAGCTTCAGGGCGCATTCGTAGTAGGCGTCGTACTGCTCCTTATCGGCGTCGATGAACGCGAAGTCGAAGGTCTCGGCTTCGCCCTCTTCGAGCAGGTGCTGCAACGTTTCCACTGCAGGTCCGATCCGCAGATCTATCTTCTTCGCAACGCCAGCCTCCTGCCAGTACCGGCGGGCAATGGACGTGTATGCTTCGCTTACGTCGCAGGCGACGATCTCGCCTTCGGGCGGCAACGCCAGTGCCACGGCCGTGGAGCTGTAGCCGGTGAAGACACCGACTTCCAGCGTCTTCCGCGCCCGCAGCAGGCGGACGAGGAGCGCCATGAACTGGCCCTGCTCGGGCGCGATTTGCATCTGCGATTCCGGATGGCGGGCGGTCTCCTCGCGCAAGCGCCGGAGCACGTCCGGCTCACGCAGGGAGTTGTCG
>DASSAV010000218.1:0-5390 GCA_035699265.1 Rhodothermales bacterium | reverse complement strand
TGCCGGACCATAGAGGCAGGCGAGCCCTTCAGGGTTACCGGGACCCTGGCCCAGGCGGCAGGCACCGTCACGGCACCGATGGCCATCAAGAAAACTATCGAGAAGACGAGTAAGGCACGACGCATATCCTTCTTCTAAATCGCTGGTCCGACTGCTACGTATGAGGTGGCGGGCCCACGCCCCACCGACCGCAACGAATTCGTTACGGGGTATAGGTTTTCTACCGAGCGCCGCGTTACAGGTTCTCCGCATAAGTCAATTTTATGTTAGAGATACGACAGGGTGGAGGCATTCCTCGCTCGGGGGCAACGCATCCATCAGCGTGAGCGCCACGGCGCTACGGCTGTGGACGTTTAGCTTCTTCAGCACCGTCTCCGCGTGGCGGCGGGCGGTGTTGAGGCTCACGAACATGCATTCGCTCATCGCGCGGTCCCCAACGCCCCGGGCCATCAGAAGGGCCGCTTCTGCCTCGCGCCGGGTCAACCCGAAGCGCCGCTGCACCTCTTCGGGGGCGGGTAGCTGCGCGCGCCGCCGCATCTGCACGCCCGCCTCGAACGCCGGCGCGAGCAGCCCCAGGAGCTGGACCCCTGCCTCGCTGTAAAACGGGGCGTCGCGCTGCATGAAGCCGAGGTTGATCGTAGCCTCGTCGGTATCGCCGTAGCGGCTGAGCCCCATCATGTAGCGCACGCCGGCCGGGGCGTGGACCTCGTTGTAGTACCGGGTGCGCTCGAGCCTTGTGCGGTCGCAGAACATGCGCTCGTGCCAGGCGGTCAGGCCCCCCCGGATGCGCGCGAGATTTGCTTCCTGCCAGTATGCGTCCGGAGGATCCGGGCTGGCCGGGTCCAGCGCATGCTGAAGCATCGCCATGTATCGCGGATCCGTGTCGTCGCTATAGTACAGAACCTCATCGGACGCCTGCAAGAGAAAGCAGGTACGGTCGCACCCGAAGAGCCTGCGCAGGCTGCCGTTGACGCGGCTCCGCCAGTGGTCGAGCGTCGGGCTTTCCAGCGGGCTCAGCAGCGCGCGCTGTACCTCGCCCAACAGCTTCACCTGCTCGGTGTTGAGGTAGAGACCCATACGGCAACCGCGTCTGGTTTACCCCGCAAAGATACTGTATTTGCAGCATGAAAATAGGGCAATTGCACTATTTCGGGAAGGGGGCCGGGCGGCTATGTTTGGCTTGTTTCGACACAGACCTGACAGGTTTTGAAAACCCGTCAGGTCTCTTCCCGCTTCCCCTTTCCCGAAACCGCCATGCAGCCTACCGACCGCGCTCCCGCCCGCACTGCCAGGGCCGCACTCGCCCTGATCCCGGCCTGCTTAACGTTGTCCGTAGCCCCCGCCTTCGGCCAGAGCTTTCAGGGCCTGGGCTTTCTGCCGGGAAGGACGTTCAGCGTAGCCACCGGGGTTTCTGCCGATGGAACCGTTGTCGTAGGTAATAGCAGCAGCCCCAACATCACTCCCGAGGCTTTCCGCTGGACGGAGTCCACCGGAATGGTCGGGCTGGGCACGCTCGATGCATCGAGACCCTGGAGCGCGGCAGTTGGCGTGTCGGATGATGGCTCCGTTGTGGCCGGCCGGAGTGAGGCCATCGAAGGTGGGAGCGTCCGAAAGGAAGGCTTCCGGTGGACCGAAGCAACTGGAATGCAGGGAATAGGCCACCTCCCTGACGAAGACAACCGATTCGGTCTCTTGTGCAGCAGCAAAGGTGATTTCAGTGAGCCCACCGACATCTCCGGAGACGGGCGCGTCATCATCGGCCATGCTCCCGGTCTTTCTTCTGCCATTCTTTCTTCTACACGTATTCCCAGCTGTACTAATGCGGAGGCGTTCCGGTGGCAGGACGGCGTCATGCAGGGTCTCGGCTTTTTTCTGGCGGTGACGAATTACAGTTCAGCTATGCCATAGGCGTATCGGTCGACGGGAGCGTTATCGTGGGTTCTAGTAATCCGGGAACGGGCCTCCAACAGGCGTTCCGGTGGACGCAGGCGACGGGCATGGTTGGACTCGGCTTCCTTCCGGGGGACACTTCAAGCATTGCAGGCGCTGTGTCCGGCGATGGGAGCATCATCGTTGGTGTGAGCGGCACCCGGGCGTTCCGATGGACGCAGGCCACTGGCATGGTGGATATTAGCTCCTCGCCTGACGGCTTGTCTCACCCTGGCGGAATTCTTTCCGCCGACGGGCGCGTCATCGTTGGCAATAGCCCTGGCACTGCCGGGGGCTTCATCTGGACCGAGGAAACAGGGTGGCGGAGCCTGCGGGACTCGCTCAGCGCACTCGGCCTCGACAGCCTGATCGCAGGCTGGAAGGGTCTGGCAGTGAGCGATGTTTCCGCCGACGGCAGCGTCGTCGTGGGTCTGGGACGCAACCCCCAGGGACAGGCGGAGGCCTGGCGGGCGGTGCTCTCGGGAGATCACCACTGGATCAACCCGGCGGGCGGCTCCTGGGACGTGGCCTCCAACTGGCAGCCCGCCTCCGTCCCCGACTCGACCTCCGCCATCGTCTTCGACCTGGATGCCGCCTACACCGTCACCGGCGCCTTCGCCGCCCAGACGAGCCGGGCTCGGCGCTCCGGCGCTCGCCTCATCGCCCGCAGCGGCACCATTGACTTCGCCGACATCGGCGTCGACCTCACGCGCACGGGGATTTTCACCAAGCCGTCTCTCGACGTGAGCGGGAAGGCCACCGTCAAGATCGTCGCCGGAACGGCCCGCTTCGTGGCCGGCTTTATCGGAAAGACGGCCACCGAGGACCCGGCGACCGTCTCCCGCCTCCAGGTATTCAACACGGGCACCATTCTCACCGGCGACAGACTCTTCGTCGGGGACTGCGGGCCGGGGGAGGTGTTCATCGCCGCCGGCAGCCTGCGTCTCTCCAACGCATTCATAGGTGGGTCCTGTAAGGATGGAAGCGGGCCCGGCGAAATCATCGCCGGCAACGGCGGCAAGCTCGAAGTCTCCGAGTGGCTGGACCTGGGGGTAGGCGCGCCGGGCCGCCTCACCATTGAAGAGGGCGGCTTCGTTTCGGGGAAGCTGGTGACCATCGGCGCCCTTGCGCCGGAGCAGGACTCCGAGCCGCAGGAGGCCTCCGTCGTGGACGTGTCCGGCTCCGGGCCTGGCGCCTCTTCGACGCTGCTGGCCGACTCTGTGATCGATGTGGGGCTGCGCGGGCCGGGGGAGCTTATCGTGCGTGACGGCGCCGAGGTGCGCGCGGCGGTGGCCATGGTGCTCTACGGGTCGGATGCGTTCTCGGGACAGGTGACCGTCAGCGGCGTGGACGACGACGGCAGCTCGGCACACGTGATCGTCGGCGGACTGCTGGTGGGCTTTCCGTCGGAGAGTGCAGGGGATCCGAGCGTTCCCTTCACCACGTTCGCGGTTGACGATGGGGGCTCCGTTACTGCCGAATTTTTGATACTCTCAAGCGGCGAACTCACCGTTGACGGCGTGAACACGGCGTCCGGCCTGCGTTCGCGGGTCATCGTCGCCAAGGAGTGCAAAGTGGGGTTCGCAGACAACGGACAAGTGGTGCTTCAGGAAGGCGCCCTGCTCGACTGCGGCAGCAGCCTCGTAGCAGCGGACGGCCCGGGGTCGGGAGAGTTCTTCGTGGATGGAGCCTCGAAGTTCGTCGTGCGGGGCGTGCTGACACTCGGCGATGATGAAGCAGAAGGTCCGTCAGGCACGATTGTCCTCGACGGCGGCACCCTGGATGCGATCAACGCCAACGGCGGTGGGGGGCTGGGGGATTTACCCTTCGACGTGGAGGTACATAAGACGGGGAAGATCGACGGGAGCGGCACGATCATAGGCGAGGTGGCGAACGCCGGCGTCATCAGCTCCAACGTGTCGATCACTCCCGGCAAGCGGCTGCTTGCAAGCACCGGGACGGCTCCGCTCGCGCAGGCTGAACAGGCCGGATCCGGCGGCACGCTCGTCATTGAGGGCGCCTTCACGCAAGAGACCGGGGGCGTGCTCGAGATCCCGGTGGCCGGACCTGACTCGGCGCAGCAGGGGCACCTGGCCGTTGAGCCTGTGGACGGGGTAGAAGGCCTGGACGGCTCGGCCACGCTCGGCGGCACGCTCCGGCTCACTTTTCAGGACGGCTATGCGCCCCGGCAGGGCGATCGGTTCAACCTGATCAGGGCCGTATCAACGCAGGGCAGCTTCGAGACGGTCGAGGTGGAGGGCCTCGCGCCGGGGTTTGAGTTTCAGGTTACCGTTGAAAACGGTGCGCTGGCGCTGACGGCCCTCAACGACGGCGTCGCAGTTGCGACCGAGCCGGAAGGGCCGCAGTTGCCCGCCGCCTTCAAGCTGCACCAGAACTACCCCAACCCGTTCGGCCGGGAAACCACCATCGACTTCGCACTCCCGGAGGCCACGCGCGTCCGTCTGGCCGTCTACGACGTGCTGGGGCGCGAGGTGGCTGTGCTGGCCGACAGGCCGTATCCGGCAGGCGCACACCGGGTCGTGTTCGAGGGGGCGAGCCTGCCCAGCGGCGTCTACGTGTACCGGATGCAGGCCGGCTCCTTCGCGCAGGCGCGCACGATGGTGCTGGTCAAATAAGGAGTGAGGGTAGGGGGTGAGCCCGTTCCCCCGCTCACTCCCTATCCTCGTAGACTCGTCTGCTCCTCGGCTCCTACACTTCCACCATCATGCCCGCGCGAATGGCCCAGCGCTTGCGCTCGGTTACGTCCAGGTAGCGTTTGCGGAGGCGGTAGACCTTGGGTGGATGTCGAAGGTCATGGAGAGGTGTGCTGCTCGATCAGATCAATGAACGTTTGCACCTCGTCGACCAGCGTTCTTACCTCAGAAATATCTGTCATAGCCTGGAGGCTGTAGTCGCTCCGTTCTCGAAGCGAGTAGGCGCGCCGCAACGTGCGGATGAGCGCGCGGGGTAGGCGCCCGGTCTCGATGAAGTTCCGGTAGAAGAGATCATGTACGCCGGCGTGCGTCCTGGCAGTCACTTGCTCAGAAGCAAGCGCAGCAGAGGCAGCGTGAAAGGCGGCGTAATAGGCACGGCTTACCGCGTTCTCTGCGTCTCCGGCTGCAAGGTCCCGCTCTGCTGCGGAGAGCGTGCGGTGAGCTTTATCGAGAAGCCCAGGTACATCAGCGCTCATAGCGTGACGCCCTCTTCGTGCACGTTCACCATGAGCGGGTCACGCGCTCGCTGGTAGTCGTCCTCAGAGAACGGTTGAATCGAGACCAGCTTATGATAGCGCGCGAGAAGATTGATCCCCAGGTCTACGGTCCTATCGATTTCCCGGAATGGATCCACCCTTCCCTTGAGCACCGCCATTACATCCACGTCACTGTCGTCCCGGGCCTTGCCACGCGCGTGGCTTCCATAGAGCACGATGCGGCTTAAACGATCTCCATAGATAGCTTTAA
>DASSAV010000217.1:0-10158 GCA_035699265.1 Rhodothermales bacterium | reverse complement strand
TGCGCGAGCCAAGCACTCACATCCCGTCCCATGTAGGCCATGGCCTGGTAGAATAGATAGGTCGTAAGCAAAGTCTGCCGCACTCCGACGACGAGTCCGAGATGCCTCTCGGGAGGGACGTCGAAGGTCAGCTCGATCACTTCTCGCGCCGCCAGATCGGTCGAATCTGCCTGGCTGAAGCGCTCCAGGTCGTCGAAAGCCCGGACGAGAGGCAGGCAATCCCCCTCATCCGCCGAACAGGCGCGGGGTTCACGAAGTGTCGGCGTATACCAGAAGCTGCCATCAACGTCGGCCAATACACGCCCGCGCTGAGGAGCGGGGGCCGCCAACAGATTTACGTAGCGGACGACGTGCGTCTCAAGCGCTTCGTTTCGCATCTGCACCTGTACCGAGAGCCCTCCGGCTTGGGCGCGGTACAGGGCATCAACATCCCGTGCTTCGAGGGATGGGGCTATGCTGGACGAGAATCCTTCCGCCTGCAGGCGGAGGCTGTCACCATCAGAGACATAGAATGTGGGGCATGATCCAAAGCAGGCCTTGGGATTGGCTGCACAATAAGCCGTAAGTGCCACCGATGCACCTGTGACTACCGCCAGGGCTGTTACGGGGCCGGAATTTCTGATCACATTCGTTTCAAACAGTGCGACAGAGTCCAGGGGAATCGTAAATGCGCCTTTTTCCAGGGTATCTCGATTCAGACTCAGCAATACTCCCGAGCCCTCTACAATCCGCGCATCGATGTCAATCTCTTCATCGGAAAGTATGTAGGTCTGGCCGTTTAGCATATGTGCTTTCAAATAAGGGGAGCCCCGTTTCAGGTTCGTTGCGCGCCCAAGCCTGTATGCATGGGACGACTTCTCGTTGAGCAAAACCGCCGAAGGCGTAAGCTTCCGTTCGACCTTGCCGGTGTTGGAGCAGGCCGGCAGGCATAGCAACGCGACGAGGACGAATCCCCGATTTACCAAAAACCTCGTGATCGACATGGGTGCTCTCCTGTAAGCTACTGTAATATGTTAACGTATATGAGTTAAGGCGCAGGCCGCTCCCCTCGGGTGGGGTGCTCGATTCTGTCCATCGGCACGGCATGGAAGAGGGTTAGTAGGCAGCTTACGCAGGCATATGGGCGACGTACCGGACATTGCTCACACTCGGGCAAAAAAGTCCCATTTACCACCCCCGAAAGCCCCGTCCGCTCCTTTTCTGGGCCGACATTCAGAGGCAGATGCCGAGCCCGCGCAGGTATTATCGCAGCTCTGCCCCGACTGCCTGATCGACGTCACCACCATGGCCGCTCGCGTTCCGCAGCACGTAGTAGTAAAATTTGATCGACCGGACGTACTCTCGCACGGAGATGCGCTCATCGGTAGCGTGGTAGCGCCGCAATTCCCGGCGGCTCACGCGCAGGCCGTTGAACCGGTATACATGATCGCAAATCGACCTGAAGTAGCGGGCATCCGTGCCGCCGGGCACTAGGAACGGAACGATCCGCACCCTCGCGTCGGGCGATATCGTCTGGATTGCATTCGTAAGCACCTCAAAGGCTGCATCGTCGACCGTAGACGGCGGGGGGGCCTCGCGCTGCATGCCCACCGCGCGGATCTCGATGCGCTCGTCTGCTACGACGCGGCGGACGTGGTCGATGACGCTTTCGAGCGTCTCGCCCGGCATCGTGCGGAAGTTGACGACGGCCGAAGCGCTCGTCGGCAAGAGGTTCGTTTTCGTACCCCCGGAGATCATCGTAACGGCGGTGGTCGTGCGGATCATCCAGTCGGTCTCTGGTGAACGGCTCAATGCTCCCAGGACAAACGGACGGAACAGCCACAGGTTGGAAAGTGCAAAGCGCTGAGGCAGCGAGAGCAGCGGCGAAATCTGCTTGAGTGACTGCGCTGTTACACCTCCTAACCGAGCGGGGAAGGGATGCTTCTCAAGACGGGTGACGGCGGCGGACACGATGCTGATGGCCGTCTCACGTCCTGGGACGGAGGAGTGCCCCCCTTCGCTGCGGACCGTGAGCTGCAAGCTGATGCTGCCCTTTTCCGCCACGCCCACGGCGGCCACGTCGCCACGAATGCGCGAGAGGAACCGCTTAATGATGGCGCCGCCTTCGTCCACTACGAGTGCAAGCCGAACGCCCCTGGATTGAAGCAGGCCCGCGATCTGCGCGGCGCCGTTCGCCCCGCCCACTTCCTCGTCGTGGCCGAAAGCCAGATAGATCGTCCTTTCGGGTACGTAGCCTTCCTGGAGAAGCCTTTCCGTCGCCTCCAGGATCCCGAGGACGCCGTGCTTGTCGTCCAGGGTACCGCGTCCCCAGACGTATCCGTTGTTAATGACGCCGGAGAAAGGCGGGTACTTCCAATCGCTTGCGCTCCCCTCGTCGACCGGCACGACGTCCTGGTGGGACATCAGCAGGATAGGTTCGAGTGTGGAATCCCGACCGGGCCACGTGTAGAGGAGGCTGAGACCTGAAACCACCTCCCGCTTCAACTGCGTGTGGACGCGCGGGAAAAGCTGTGTGAGGTAGGCATGGAAAGCGCGGAAGGAGGCGCTGTCCACTTCGGCAGAGCCGCCATGCGAGACGGTCGGGAACTGGATGGCGCGAGAGAGATGCTGCGCGACGGTGTGGGCGTCCAGGACAGGCTCCAGCACGTCGAGTGCGTGTTCTTCGGTATCGCCCGGCTCGTCCTCTTCAGCCTGGTCGACATCGAACGTGCGTCGGGTTGATTCCGAAGACAAATAGGCCCTGGGCGCTGGTGGTCCGGCGGGAAGCTGCTGGGCGTATACTGAGAGGGTTCTCAGAAACAGCAGGACCACGAGGGCGGCTGTGCTCCTGATGGAGATGTCAGCGAATGCGGTCATGCCTGGAATGCGAGAGGACGATGTCTCTAAGTTCGCGAGTCCTGTGCGCGGGGTCAGCGAGTCGGTAGTCGGGGCGTTCATGGCTTCTCCTCCGAAATAGATGCGCTCTCAGGGTCGTTTGAAGCACGGGGAAGTATTCCGCCGTGCTTCAAGCCCGCATTTCTCTCGGAGTGACCAACAGCGTGCATCCGAGGTGGGCTGCAAGGCTCGGAAGCAAGCTATCGGTGGGCGTACGGGATGGCCGGGTCAACGAACCGGCATTGTGATCCGCGTCCGATCCAGCCATCGATGATGTCTCTGCTAACCTGTTCGTAGCATAAGGCAGGGTGAAACGGACACGGTATGTCACGTCGGAACCAGAGCCGCGTCCGGCGAAACCATTCGGAGAAGCCCACTGCCTGAATGGGGAATTGCCGACGTCTGGAGACGCACTATGCGCAGACGGGAAGACACGCAACGACGAGTAAGGCCAGAGACGTAAGGATGCCGGCGGGAGCCGCATGGGCTGCTTGCAGAGCCTGTTGCCTGGCTCGGGCAGCGTAGCGGGAGGGCGGGACGCCGAAGGTCTGCTTGAAGAGCAGGGAGAAATGCTTGGCGTCTTGAAATCCAACCTTGTAGGCGATCTCAGAGACGGATCCGTACTGCTGCCCCAGAAGCTGTGCCGCCCGTTGCAGGCGCAGGGTGCGAATATAGCTGGCGGCGGACAGCCCGGTGGTGGCCCTTACCTTTCGTTGGAGCTGGCGCGTACACAGGCCTATTTCGCTCGCCAGCCACTCAACCCCGAAATTGGTATTGGCCATCTGTGCTTCTACTATCAGCCGCATGCGTTCCAGAAACACGGCATCGGCCGATGGCACAGTGACGATGCCTGGTCGGACCGGCTGATAGTACCGATACGTATGTTCTCTCTCGGAAGTGCGAGATGAGAACAGGAGCGACAGGCGCCTGCCGAGCCTGGCCCCAAGCGCTACGGAGAAGGACCGTTTCATAGCTGCCTCCTTGATGCGGTTCAGGTTGTGGTGTCCTGGACTCGCTCAAATCTCAAAGAAGCCGCTAAGGCAATTATGCCGAGTTTTGGGCTGATCCCGCGATGTCTTGCTTGCCCCCTAAAGACGACCCTTTTGCCCCATATACGGAAGGCGGTACGCCGAAAGCCTGTCTGAAAAGCTTGGAGAAGTTGCTGGCGTCCCGATAACCGACCCGATAGGCGACCTCGGCAACGGAGCCTGACTGCTGAGAAAGAAACTGTGCAGCACGTTGTAGACGCAGTGTCTGGATGTACGCAGCGGCCGGCAGCCCGGCAGAGGCTCGGAGCCTGCGTTGTAGCTGACGTGTGCTCAGGCCAACCTCGTCAGCCAGCCAGCCGACTCCGAAGTTGCTGTTTGCCATTCGTTCCTCGATCACACTCCGAACCCGTTCGAGGAATACCGCCTCGGCTGACGATACTGTTATCGTGCTGCCCTGAATGACGACCTCGCCGCTGAAGCGTGTGCGCAGCATTTTCCGGACCTCGACCAGATTCTCTGCCCGTGCCAGCAACTCTGCCGGATGGAATGGTTTGAACAGGTAGTCGTCGGCCCCGAGTTCGAGGCCCGCCAGCTTGCTCTCGTCGTCAGCCCGTGCGGTAAGCAGGATCACCGGGATGTGGTTAAGGTCGGGATCGGACTTCATCGCCTTGCACATCTCGTGGCCGTCGAGGCCCGGCATCATGACGTCGCTGATCACGAGGTCGGGACGGAACTCTCTTGCCTTTTCCAGCCCTTCCCTCCCGTCACGGGCTTGGTGTACGCTGTAGTTCGGTGAAAGTAGGCGAGTCAAATACGCACGCATGTCTGCGTGGTCTTCTATCACGAGAACGACGTGCGTGCCGGACGTTGCGAGGGGTTCCTCTGACACACCAGCATGATCTCCATCACCGGCGCCGGTCCACCCGGCATATGAGGCGGGAGGCAGGGTTACGGGCTCCTGGATTTCCAGTTCTTTCGCATCGAGTGGCGGGCTATCCGAGGTCTGGAGTGGGAGGCGGACGAAGAAGGTGCTTCCGAATCCCGGCTCACTCTCCACTCGGATGCTTCCACCATGCAGTTGGACCAGTTCCCGGGCAAGTGACAGGCCGATTCCCGTTCCGGGCTGATCTGGGCTCGTTACTCTACCAGACTGGTAGAACCGGTCGAAGATGTTGGGGAGGTCTTCGATCGGAATACCGCTTCCCGTGTCTTTGACCACTACCTCTACCCATTTACCTTCCGGGTCAACGACACTACGGGTCGAAACGTGAACCTTGCCCCCTGCCGGCGTGAACTTGAAAGCATTGGAGAGCAGATTCCACAATACCTTCTTGAGCATCTCCGCGTCGAAGGGGGCCATGACGGACGCCTCGGCAGCGTGAAACTGAAGGGAAACGGAGCCGTGTTCGGCGATCGGTATGAACGACTGCACGACCTGGCGTGTAAACAAAACCAGGTCGCGCTTTCTCGTACGGGGGACCATGCCACCGGCTTCGAGCTTGGAGAGATCGAGCAACTGGTCTATCAATTGTTTGAGGCGCAAACCGTTGCGGCGCATGAGTTGCAGCTGCCGGTCGACGCCGCGATCCAGTACGATGCCGTCCTGTTCGAGCAAGTCCTGTAGTGGACCCAGGATGAGTGTGAGCGGAGTGCGGAACTCGTGGCTGATGTTGGCAAAGAAGCGTGTCTTGGCCCGTTCGAGGTCTAACGTCTTCTGTGTTTGAAGCAAAATCTGCCCTTTCAAATGTTCTCGCTCGCGGAGGGCCAGATATTGCTCGTAGCGGGTTCGGTACAGCAAAGCGCTGATACCGGTACACATAATGGCGGCGATGACCAGCGGAATCACGCGCCGCAGTACGGGCACGTCAGGCCATGCGATGGTCGCCGGCTCATGGTACAGACCGAGAAAAGAGAAATAGAGCGCCGTAAGGCCCAGGCAGAGTAGAAGCATCTGCCCGGGCCGGTATGGAAGCGTGCCCACTGCCGCGAGCATCAGCAGGGTGAGATAGACGGGGGAGTTGAGCAGACTCCCGCGAGCGAGATCGTCGATGAGCCACGCCGCGCCAATGAGTAAGATCGACATCAGGACGATCTGACGGCCCCAGCGGGCTGCCCTGGGGTGACTTGCCAGTACCCAGACGAGGCCGCATATGACGATGGTAAGGAGCTTATCCCAGAGCGTGTCGGAGGAGGTGGGATCAGTGGATCTGAATGCCCAGGTGATCCCGGCGCCAATGAACAGGAGGTGGGAGCAGACGTAGAAGGTGATACACCCGATGCCCAGCAAGCCTGCTGTACGCATACCCTTCCGGGAGAGGTGGATCACCACTCTCCGGAAGCCCGGATCCTGCTCGTAGGAGGGCACTGCAACGAAGCGTCCCCAGGCCGATCTGATTGTGCCAGCGGTGGACATCGAAGCGCGTGTATGGATACCGCATGGGAGCGGTGTTGCCCAACAATATTCTTATTTGAGCGCAGATGCAAGCCCTCACCCAAATTCTACCGCGAGGAGATTACGTTTCTGGATGTGGCATCAACGGTTGTAATCACGAATGTTACCACGCCATGGAGGTGGTATAAACAGGAACGAGCTTCGGAATTGTGAGGGGTCGTACGTCCGTCTGCCATTGTGCACCGCTGGTCATGCGGAGAAGGAAGGAATTGCCTCTGTCGGAGTTTCTTCGGAGGTGAGGGGCGCGTACGTTGACGTCGGCCTCTTAGCCTGACAGTGCGGCGGAGCGTTTCGATTCTCCTGAAGTACGCACACCCCGTATCCGGGCGGGTGCTGTGGCACGTGTTTTGACCCGGTAAGAGGCACCCGTTCAGAAGCCGCTCACGTGACATGCCCAAATACTTCATCCTCCTTCTTGCGTTCTGGGGGACCGTCGCCGGGTGCGATGCGCAGAACCCACAGGACAACCCCAAAATGGACCAGTTGCAGTTCTCTGGCTGCAACGATGTGCGTGAAGGAAACCAGACACTGCTCTTCACGGAGAGTGCACTGAATGCGTTTACAAACGAGGACGTACTGTACGTATTTACGCAGGACGGCATCTGTGTGGGTCAGAGCGGTCCGTTTGCCGGAAAGAATTTCGCCGTAGCAGCCTGGGGAGACGACAGCCAGACGGAGGAGAAGGACGGGCTGGCGCCGGGCGAGGCCTTTATGCTCGTCCTGAATGCCCCCCGCCTTGCGGCTCCCGTGGAGTTGGTGCCTGAGAAGGTGGAGGGACCGGTCACCTACGTTCAGGATGGGATAACGACCATCCGGGACCTCAAGCGAGAGTGAGCCCCCGCCATATCGCTGTGTAAAAGCTGCTCGTTGAAAGACATAGGTGTTTGCTACAAATAGCTGGAAGTATTAGCTTTGGTGTAGTTCGTGCGGGTCCGCGCGCGTCGCCCCGCGGTGTTGGTTCCAGTCCCCTATCTTCCGGCGTGAGAAAAAGACTTCTAGCTCTGGCGAGCAGTGTGGCGATGCTGCTTGCCTTCCTGGTCACCGGCTGCCAATCGGCCCGGAGCGATGCGGAGGCCTACTATTTACCGGCCGAGTGGGAGCCGCAGGAAGCGGTCTGGGTAAGCTTTTTCGGCGGGCCGATGGACTCTGTGTCCTACCAGATGGTGCGTACCATCGCCCGGTACACGCCGGTCAAGTGTGTGATTCCGCCGGACCGTGAACTGGCCTACTCCATTGAGGCCAACCTGAAGGCGATGGGAGTCGACCCCGCGAAGATCGAGGTCATCAAGGCTGGTGGGATCGTGCAGACGCGGGATGTCGGGCCGATTTTCGTCCGGAATAGCTCTGGAGACCTGCGGATCGTAGACTTCGGCTGGAACAACTACGGAGATCCGGACGCTTCGATGGGGCCGAATCGACGCAGCGCAGACTTCGATTCCCTTGTCGCTGCGAGACTTCAGATCCCGCTCGTCAGATCCGATCTCGTGATGGAAGGGGGAGCATTTGAGGCCAACGGAAAAGGGACCTTGCTGCAGGTGGAGGCAGTGACGCTTCAGCGGAACCCTGGTATGTCGAAGCAGGCCATAGAAGACGAGTTGAAGCGGGTGCTCGGCCAGAAGAAGATTGTCTGGTTGAAGGAAGGCCCCGCCGACGACCCGCAACGTATGGCGCTCATCACCCGGAAATACATCGGCCAGGGGGTAGGCGGGCACGTAGACGAGTTCGCCCGGTTCGTCGATCCGCACACGATCCTGCTGGCGATTCCGGATTCGGCGGAGGCGGCCCATGACCCGGTCAAGCAAATTACCTACGACCGGATGCGGGTGAACTACGAGATCCTGAAGAACGCCACCGACCAGGATGGGAAGCCGTTCACCATCGTGACCGTGCCCGTCCCGAACGTCCCGTACAGGCCCATGGTCGCCGACACGTCGTGGACGCACCCCGCTTTTCACGATCTGCTTCAGGCCAACCCGCAGATCCACCACGGAGACACGCTGTACTGGGTGCCTGCCAGTAGCTACCTGAACTACTTCGTGTCGAATAAGGTCGTGCTCATCCCAGCCTATTGGCGGCCAGGATGGCCGCAGGCGGTCAAGCAGCGGGACGACCAATTCCGCGAAGTGATACACCGGTATTTTCCCGACCGGGAAATCATTTCCATAGACCCGTACGCGCTCAACATGAACGGGGGCGGGCTCCATTGCTGGACGCAGCAACAGCCTGCCGGATGATTGTGGCGTGGAAGACAGATTCGCTGCGAGTGCGATTTTCACACGTTACCGACCCGTAACGTACCTTACCTGCCTCATTCATTCCGATCCCAACAGGCTGTAGGTCGCGGCGATAGGGCAGTATGCTTTCTGTAGTATGGTTGAAAAGATGCGCGGAATTCGCGATCCTCGCTCTGTCGTTCGTAACCGGTGTCCTGGCGCAGGTGCCGCCTGACGTACCCGTGATTACCGAGCCTTCCGCGGACGGTCAGATGGTGAACCCATCCGACGTACACATGGAAACGCGGCCGATGCACGATGCGGACGAGGGGGACACGCACGACTGCACCGACTTTGAAATCTGGACGGTTGTGCCTGCCGAGCGCGTATGGTTCACGTCGTGCATCACGGGCGTGGAGCGGGTACACACCCACTTGGGCGACGGCGCCTTCGAGGGATCCTATGCTGGGCGGAGCGAACTCGAGTATGACACCTCCTACAAACTGAGTGTGCGCTTCCGCGACAGCAGCGGATTGTGGAGCGACTATGCCGAACGGTCGTTTGTGACCGCGTCTCCCACGGTCATTTCGCCGATGCTGCTCGATGGTGTCGCCACCAGCCCGACTCCGATGTGGGCGGACCTGACGGATGCGGGCGTGATTCTGCCCGGTGGAGCAAATCCGGCCATGTTGACGATGGGGTTCGCATCCGGCGAAATGTTGATGGAGTTGCGCGGAAAGGATGGGGTGGCTAACGAGGTCGTGAATCCCGGTGTCGAAGTCGCGCACGCCCCCATGCGCGTCGTGGTATCGGGCGGAGCTTCAGGCGTCTCCTTGCCTGCGTCCAGGCTGGGATTCACGGATATGGGCGGCCAGGACCACGCGGTTTACCTGCCCGCGATGAACGTGGGCGCCGGTGCAAGCTCGTACTTCTGGGTCTCACTGGATGGCAGTACGTTCTGGGGCACGAGTGACCAGAGCAGGCCCGACTTCTCCGATCTGGCGCAGGGCGCACCGGTACCGTGGAACGTCATCGAGCCGGGCTATAAGGTGGAGGTCGTTGCATCGGGATTTCAGCTTCCGGTAAACATTGCCTTCGTGCCCGACCCCGGCTCAGACCCCGAAGACCCGTATTTCTACGTGACCGAGCTGTACGGCACGATCAAGGTGGTCACGCGGAGCGGTGAGGTGCGCGATTATGCGACGAACCTACTCAATTACGATCCGACAGGGATTTTTCCAGGATCAGGCGAGCAGGGGCTTTCGGGTGTAGCAGTCGACCCGGCAAGTGGCGACGTATTTGCCGCCATGCTGTACGATGCGTTCCCGCCGTCCGATCTGCACTATCCGAAGGTGGTCCGCTTCCATAGCTCAGACGGGGGCCGCACGGCCTCGTCCCAAACGACGATCTTGGATATGGCGGGCGAGACGCAGGGGCAGTCGCATTTCGTTTCATCCGTCGACATCGGGCCGGACGGCAAGCTGTACGTTGACCTCGGCGACGGCTTCACGGCCGCGACAGCCCTCAACATGAACTCTTTCCGGGGCAAAATCCTCCGTATGAACCCGGATGGCTCTGCGCCCATCGACAATCCGTTCTACGACGCATCAGATGGGGTCACGGCGACGGA
>DASSAV010000216.1:0-3137 GCA_035699265.1 Rhodothermales bacterium | reverse complement strand
CAACATTTACGGGGGCGCCGGAGTCCACGTCGAATACCTGACGCGCGAACTGGCCCGGCTGGAGGACGGCGCCAACGACGTCCACGTGCTCTGCTTCGGGGACCAGGACTACCGGAAAGGCAACCTGCGCGTGGAGGGCGTACATCCGGTATTCGACCTGCCCGCACAGGACCCCCGGCACGGCAAGTTCCTCGGTACGATGCTGCACGACCTCGTCATCGCCGGTTCCGTGGAGAAGGCCGACATCGCGCACGGGCACACGTGGTATTCGCACTTCGCAGGCTGCCTGCTAAAACAGCTCGTCGGGGCGAAGCTCGTGCTGACGACCCACTCGCTCGAACCGCACCGGCCCTGGAAGGTGGAGCAACTGGGCACGGCGTACTATGCCAGCCGGTGGATCGAGGAAACAGCCTACAAGAACGCCGACGGTGTGATCGCCGTATCGGAATCCATGCGGCAGGACGTACACGACCTCTACGGCGTGCCGTTCGACCGCATCCGGGTCATCCCCAACGGCATCGACCTCGACGAATACCGGCCGGTAAACGACGAATCCGTCCTCCTTGAGTATGGCATCGATCCCGCCCTCCCCTACGTTCTTTTCGTGGGCCGCATTACGCGGCAGAAAGGCATCATCCACCTCGTCAACGCGATCCCCTACATCGACCCGCAGGTGCAGATCGTGCTGGCGGCCGGGGCGCCGGACACGCCCGAGATCGGGGCTGAGATGGCGACGGCGGTGGAGCGCGCGAGCACCGCGCGGGGGTCGAGCGGCAAGATCGTCTGGATCGACCAGATGCTGCCGCGCCCCGAGGTGATCGCGCTGTACAGCCAGGCTGCCGTGTTCGTTTGCCCCTCGGTCTACGAGCCGTTCGGGATCATCAACCTGGAAGCGATGGCCTGTGAGACGCCCGTCATAGCCTCGGCGGTCGGCGGCATCCCGGAGATCGTAGAGCCGGGCGAAACGGGCATCCTGGTCCCCTTCACTGCGCGCGGCGAGACGGATTTCGAGCCGGCCGACCCCGACCGGTTCTCGCGCGACCTGGCCGCAGCGGTCAACCGGCTGATCGAATCGCCTGCACTCCGAAAGAAGATGGGCGAACAGGCCCGCCGCCGCGTGGAAGAACATTTTAGCTGGACCCGCATCGCCGAGCAAACGCTGATGTTTTATGAGGCGCTGCTGTAGCGGAGTCGAAGAGCCGAGGATTCAACCTTGCAAACCCTCATCCTGAGAGAACCCCATCGGTTTGAGCTGGTCGACACGCCTGAGCCGGAAGCGATACGACCCGGTGAAGCATTGGTACGGGTGCACCGCGTGGGGGTGTGCGGGACGGACCTTCACGCCTACGAAGGCCGCCAGCCCTTCTTCCGGTATCCGCGTGTGCTGGGGCACGAGCTTGGGGTTGAGGTCGTCAGCGTAGAGCCGAACGACCGAGGCATCCGCGTGGGCGACCGCTGCGCCGTGGAGCCGTACCTGAACTGCGGTTCGTGCCGCGCCTGCCGGCGCGGGAAAACCAACTGCTGCGAGAAGCTGGAAGTCCTGGGCGTCCACACCGACGGCGGCATGCGGGCGTACCTCACCGTCCCGCTCCATAAGCTCCACCGCTCGGAAACCCTCTCCTACGAACAACTGGCGCTGGTAGAGATGCTCTGCATCGGCGCGCACGCGGTACGCCGGGCGGGCGTGGAGCCGGGGGAATCCGTCCTGGTCGTCGGAGCCGGACCCATCGGACTCTCGGTGGCGGCGTTTGCCAGGGCCGCCGGGGCCGACGTGATGGTGATGGAACGCAGCGAGCAGCGCCTGCGCTTCTGCCGGGAGCACCTCGGAATCGGCAACACCATCCTTGCGAGTCAGGACAGTATGAGTGAGGTCAAGCGGGCAGGCGGCGATTTGCCGGGAGCCGTGTTCGACGCCACGGGAAACGCGGCATCGATGCAGGGAGCATTCGACCTCACAGCGCATGGCGGTACGCTGGTATTCGTGGGACTTGTCCAGGGCGACGTAACGTTCCACGATCCCGACTTCCACCGGCGCGAAATGATGCTCCTGAGCAGCCGGAATGCTACCGGGGAGGACTTCTCTACTGTGATTGGAGGGCTGGAATCGGGCCAAGTGGACGTGGAGCCCTGGATTTCTGCCACCGTGCCGCTCACGGATGCACCGGCGGCCTTCCCAACCTGGCTCGACCCCGCCAACGGCGTCATCAAGGCCGTGTTGATTCCCTGAGCGTTGGGTATCCGAGCCTTGCGAGTACCGCCCTGGTATTCGGAGCGTGTATGTGCACATCCTGGAGGTCGGACGCCAGCCTGTCCAGGTCGGCGGCGGTATCCACGTCGTACCACGCCGGCAAAATCGTCACGTCGGCCCTGGTCTGCTCGATCCGCTCCATCGTGTCCGCAAACACGTCCGGATGACTGTACGACATGTCCTGGAAGAGGCCCGGGTAGACGTCGTTCATCCCGAGCAGGTAATAACCCCCGTCCTCACTCGGGCCGATGCAGATCGAGAGCGGCGTTTCCAGCGCCTCGAATGCAAGGGAGATGAAGTCGGAAGGAAGTGAGGGGTGGTCGGTCCCGACTACGACGACGCGGCCATATCCGGCCGCAAACGTCTCGATGAACGCCCGTTGCATGCGCTCACCCAGGCCGTTTCCCTGCTGGGAATGCAGTGAGACGCCGGACGGTGCCGTGTCGGGCGGAAGCTCCTCCAGCGGAGGGGCTACATACAAGCGAAGCGCCACGCCAAACTCCGCGTATTGCGCGAGCGCGTCCAGCAAGAACGCCCGGTACAGGTCTGCCGCCTGCATTGGAGAAAGATCCGGCACCAGGCGTGTCTTCACCCGCCCAGGTACCGGTGCTTTGGCGAAGATGAGGAGAGCCGGGCGATCCGGTGTTCCGGTGTTCACATGTTCGAGTGTTAAAGGGGTCAGGGCTGCTGCACATTATAACACCCGCATGCGCTTCAGCACGGTAGAGAGGGCATCGACGGCGTAGTCTATGTCCTCCTCCGTGTTCTCTTTGCCGAGAGAAAACCGGATGGCGGCAGCCGCCGTGGCCCGGTCGAGTCCCAGGGCCGTCAGCACGTGGCTCGGCTCGATGGCTCCGCTGGTGCAGGCCGATCCCGCCGAAACGCAGAC
>DASSAV010000214.1:0-7741 GCA_035699265.1 Rhodothermales bacterium | reverse complement strand
CCGTAAGGTGCTCGGGGCCTCTGCTCCCAGCATCGTCACGCTCCTCTCAAAGGATTTCCTGAAGCTGGTGTTCATCGCCTTCATCCTGGCCGTACCGGTGGCCTACTTCGCCATGAGCCGCTGGCTGCAAGACTTCGCCTACCACATAAAACTCGGCCCCGGCGTATTCCTGCTGGCGGGCGTCCTCGCCCTGCTCATCGCCCTGGCAACCGTCAGCTACCAGGCTGTCCGCGCCGCCCTCGCCGACCCCGTAAAAAGCCTTCGCTATGAATGAGGTGTTCGGGTTGAAAGTTAAAGGTTGGAAAACTGAAGACTAGCCGCCTATCCCTTTGCGTATGATACCCAATCCGCCTATTCACTTGTAGGAATGTAAAAGAAAGAGAAGCTCCCCTCCTTTCCAAGGAGGGGATACAGGGGTGGTTTGCATCTCCTCCAAAACAAGCACTGTTCTACCGGATTCGGTTTCACTTGGGCAGCATAGGCCCATCTTGCCGGAGGCATCGCCCCCTGCTCGTCACCCCCGACCCCGATCGGACACGAGCGAAGCGACTGACGAAGTAAATACAGGGGTGGTTCGTATCTTCTCCCCAAACCCGCAGTGCACTCCAAAACCCACCCATGAAACGACTCCCCCGCGCCCTCTGCGCATTCCTCGCCCTCCTGCTCACCGCCCTCTCCGCACCGGCGCCCGACCCCGAACCCTTCTTCTTCATCCAGCTAAGCGATCCGCAGCTCGGCATGTTCGCGGCGGACTCCAACTTCATCCAGGAGACCGCCAACTTCGAGTTTGCCATCGCGACGGCCAACCGGCTCCACCCCGCGTTTGTAATCGTCACCGGCGACCTCGTCAACAAGCCGGGCGACCCGGCTCAGATCGCCGAATACAAGCGCATCGCCGCCGAGCTGGATCCGTCGATCCCGCTCTACGATGTGGCCGGGAACCACGACGTGAGCAACGTGCCGACGCCCGAATCCATCGCGGCCTATACGAAGGCGTTTGGCCCCGACCATTATACCTTTCGGAAAGACGGCTTCGTCGGCATTGTGCTGAACTCCAGCCTCATCCACTCGCCGGAAAAAGCCCCCGAGCAGTACGCGGCGCAGGAACGGTGGCTCCGGGAGGAACTGGAGAAGGCCCGACGTGAGGGTGCCCGGCACATCGTGGTCTTCGCCCACCACCCGTGGTTCCTCAAAGCCCCCGATGAGCCCGACCAGTACTTCAACATCCCCAGTGAACGGCGGGCGCACTACCTCGACCTGTTCCGGCAGTATGGCGTCCGATATCTCTTCTCGGGCCATTTACACCAGAACGCCCTGGCCCAGGGCGACGGCCTGGAAGCCGTCACCACCGGACCTGTCGGCAAGCCGCTGGGTGATGCCCGCTCCGGCATTCGCGTCGTGATGGTGACCGACACCGCCATCACCCACCAGTACTACCCCCTCGGCAACCTGCCCCACCGCATCGAGGTTGCTGAATTTTAACCCGCTCCGTAGGGGCATGGCGCGCCATGCCCTGCATTTCCGATGGCTCTACGCCGTCACGCCGCCGCGCCGCTGCAATTCCTCCGCGATGCGCTCGGCGGCCTGCGCGAACTGCATCTTCAACATCGCCTCAGTCGGATCGATGGGAGGGGAGAGGAGCGCAACGGCTTCCCGGTAAACAGACAGGCTCCGCGCCAGGGAGGGCGCTTGCACATCTTCGAGATGCGAGGGCGTGAGATAGACGAGATCCATAGCTGCGTACAGGTTGCGGCCGTGTGAGGGGAGGGCCCGCGCTGCGGCGCCCTTGTGGTCGTCTGTCCTCATATCTCCTCCGCCAAAGGCGTTCCCTTTTTGCCCGTCGCCGTTTCTTTTTGAAAATGCTGGCCGCAATGCGCCGTTCACGCATGTTACACCTATGCGCGAACCGATCGGGCGCTAGAAGGGGAGAAGGATCGGCACAGGACTGAGCAATCGCTGCACACCAGGCCGCCGGAATCCAGGCCTCGCCGCATCTGGACTTGCTTTATGTGATCTGCCCAACCGGATCCTGGCGGACACTTTTTTTGGTATGTGTGGCGCGCCGCATACCTGGCAGGTGTTTTGCTTGGCGCAACAAATATTTCGTTTATTAACGCGAACAACCTTCTGCAATGAGTATGGAACGCATCGCTGTCGGACTTCTTCTGGTATTGGGTCTCGCCGGATGCGATATGCTTGGGGGCGGCGATGCCTCGAAGGATGCCGTAAACTTCTCGGTCAAGTTTCAGATGGCCCAGAGCGAGCATGCCTCCGCGGCGCTCCGCACCGGGGCAGCCAGCCTGGTCGCCGCAGACTCCGGCCTCTCTATCGAGGGCACTAACGGAACGCTCACGATCACGGATGCCCGTGTCATCGTCAACAAGTTCAAGCTGAAACAGAGCGAGCTATCCTGTGCGGGTGCGGACAGCCTCCGCGAAGGGGAGCACGACGATGACACGCACGGGGACGACGATTCATGCGCCACCTTCCAGGCGCCGCCCTCCTACATAGAACTCCCGCTTTCGGATGGCGCGGTCACGGTCGCCACCGATGCGGTCCCAACGGGCATGTACACGCGGTTCGAATTCAAAGTAAAAGACCTGGACCTCGACGATGTCGATGATGAAGGCGAAATCGAGCCGGAGCATAACAAGTTCGTCCAGCTCGCCCAGGCCGTGCGTGCTCAGTTTCCAGAATGGCCCGATGACGCCAGCATGGTTGTCGTCGGCACCTTCACCCCGGCTGCCGGCGATACGGTACCGTTCACGACGTTCATAGATGCGGAGGTGGACGTCAAGATGAACATGAATCCGCCCCTCGACGTCACGGCAGAGGGAGCCAGCCGCGCCCTGACGGTCGAGTTCGACCCCACGGCATGGTTCAAACTCCTGGACGGCTCCGTAATCGATCTGTCGCAGTACGATGCGAGCAAAACGCAGGATCTCCTAGAGTTCAAAGTGCGGATGCGAGAAGGCTTTCATTCCTTCGCCGTGGAGGACAGCCACGGCCGCGAAATCGAACGCGGTGACGACCACGGCGGCCACGGTGCCGATGATCCCGCCGGAGATGACCACGGCGGTCACGGCGACGACCCGGCCGGTGATGATAGCGGCGGAGAAGGATAGTCTGCAGAGGGTCTATGTCGTCCGCTAAGTGCGTTCACAAAGAGAATGAAGGATGTCATTCTGAGTGAAACGAAGAATCTCTCCTGATCCGACCCTAGATGAAGAGAGATCCTTCACTGTCGTTCAGGATGAAATGGAAGTCGTTTTTTGTTGTCCGCCATTTCCTCTGTGATTGTACTTAGCAGTCAACAGGCAGAATGAAAGGCCCGGTGCCCACCCCAGAGGCGCCGGGCCTTTTCACTATCCCGATTCCCCCGCGCAAGTCATACCAAATCCGGTTATTCACTTGACGAATGGCGGAAGCGAATCAAACTCCCCTCCCCATTCGCCTCCCATCGAATCACGGCCCGAGCGCCGGATGGAATCCCCGCGCGGTTGAGCGAGTGGCGCCCGAGACACCCTCCGAACCATCGCCATCCCCCACGCGTCGCTCGGTCGATGTGCGCGTTCCGATTCCCCTCGTCCTTTCCCCTCTCTCCCTCTCTCTCCTTCAGCCGCCCTTCTTCGGTCCTTTCTTGGGCGCGCAAGAAAGGACATGCCCCGGGAAAGCACACCCCCAGATCACCACCCGCCCCGAAAGGCCCTCCTTATCGTCGTTGATTTACCATTTCGGCAAAACCAGATCCCCTCCTGGACAGCAGAGGCCGGGGTGGTTCGCATCTGCACATAAAACAGAACTGTTCAACCGGATTTGGTATGACCACTGACCACCGCCCCCCGAATCCCCCTATTCACGAAAACCTAAACCAGTAGAAAGACCCTTGTGTAGACTTAGTCTAAATTAAGCCGTAGACTTTCGCCCGTCGAATGACCAACAGCAGGGGCGACTACGAAATGAACAGACGGACCTTTCTTGGGAGGGCAGGACTGCTCGGTGGAGCGCTCCTCGCAGGCACACCGTTCCACCTCCTGGCGAGAGCAGAGGCACGTGAACAGATCAAGTGCGTCGAGCGGCTTTACGTGTCGATGGGTACGGTGGTCCGTTTTCAGGTATACCACGCGGATACACCCGGCGCCGAGGCCGCCATTCGAGAGGCGAGCAGCCTCATCGCGCGTGTGCACCGGTTGATGAGCGTCCAGGAAAACGATTCGGAACTGGCGCGATGGAACCGCAGTGCCCGCGGTCTGGATATGCCATTCGACGAACTGACGGCGGAGGCGCTCGACGAAGCATTCCATTTCGCCTCGGTTACGAACGGGCGGTTCGACCCCACGGTCGGCGCCGCCGTGCAGGCGATTGAGCGTGACGGCAAGTCTATATCTCAGCCCGAGAGGGTAGGGGAGTGGGACCGCGAGAACCGGATGCTCAGCAAGCCCCATCCGGGCATTATGCTCGATCTTGGCGGCTCGGCCAAGGGATGGGCGGTCGACCGGGCCGTCGAGGTGCTGCTTCGGGCAGGTGTATCCTCGGCCCTGGTGAACGCAGGGGGCGACCTGCGCGTGGTCGGGGCGCCGCCCGGCGAGACGGCGTGGTCTATCGGGATCCGCGATCCGCGCCGCCCGGACGAGCTCCTCGGTTCGGTCCCGCTCCGGGACGCCTCCATTGCCACGAGCGGCGGCTACGAACAGGCCGCTGGGTCGACCCTCGTGGACCCGCGCGACTTGAGCCGTGTGCGGTTTGGCGGTAGCGCCTCGGTCGTCGCCCCGACGTGCGGCATGGCCGACTGCCTGGCCACTTCACTTTGCGTCGAACCCGATCCGCACCTGCTCCCGGCCACTACTCGGACGCTTCTGGCCTGCGAAACCGGTCACGGGTTCGTGACCGATGCATCCCCCGAATTGCTGTTCCAGCCCTCAATTCGACAACCTTCATCCTTCTAACCCCCAACCTTTAACACCCGAACACATCAGAGGTATGGCTATTATAGATCACAACAACTACGCTACCCGCAGCGTTCACCTGGGCGGCCTGCTACTCCTGCTGCTCCTCGTTTCATTCACAACTTTCCAGACGGCTGCGGCGCAGGATCGGGACGAGTACCGGGTCGACCTCGGCGGCTACGGCTCCTTCCGCCTGGACGGAAACACGGGCGAGGACGCGGCGCCGTCCTTCACGCTGCGGCGCTTCGTGGTCACCACCGACGCCCGCATCGGCGGCCGATTTCAGGCCTATTCGGAAGTCGAATACGAGCGGCTCGGTGAAATCGAGGTCGAACGGGGGGTGGAGCGCACCGCCGGCGGGCTCGAGTTCGAGCAGGAGTTGGAGGGGACGAACGGCAGCGAAATCGCGCTGGAACAGGCCTGGGTCCAGTACAATCTTTCGCGCCGCCTGGGGCTCCGCTTCGGCGCCGTACTGCCGCCGGTCGGCCGTTTCAACCTGCAACACGATGACAACCTCTGGAACTTCCCCCGCCGCCCGCTGATCGACCGCGCCGCGCAGGTGCTACCGGCGTCGGCTGCATGGACGGAGATGGGCTTGGGCTTCGCCGGCGCCGCCAACTTCGGCGAAACCGGGCGCCTGGCCTATCAGGCTTACCTGCTCACCGGAACGACGCTCGACTTCGCGATCGAACAAAAAGTGCAAACCCGCGATCCCCAGCGCAATAAGCTGGAGTTGGAAGCCGTGGTGAGTCCCACGCAGGGCGCGCTCGACGGCTCCAACGCAGCCGACGCCGTAGCCGGGCGGCTGGAGATCAGTCCCGTTCTCGGCAGTGAATACGGCCTCTCCGCCTACTTCGGGCGGTACACGCCGGAATATCTGGACCTGAACGAGAGCCTGACCACCCTGGGGCTCGATGGTCGGCAGCGGGTCGGCCCCTTTTATCTCGAAGGCGAATTCCTGTACTCCCGCTACGCAGGCGTCGACAATGTGCTCCAGCACTTCGCCCAGGCGGCGGTCACACACGCCGCCGAAACCACCTCTGCCGAAGCGGCTGACCTGGAATCCGAGATCGAAATCGAGCTCACGGGGCTGGCGGACCGGCGGTACGGGTTCTGGCTGGACCTCGGCTACCCCATCCCGCTCGCACCGGGCACCCTGGGCCTCGCCGATGCGACGCTCACGCCTGTGGTCCGCTACGAGCGGGTCTGGCTCGACGACAGCGTGAGTGAACTCGACTTTGCGGCTGGCGCCATCACGGAACTGGAGCAGGAAAACGTCGAACAGGACCGGCTCTCGGTCGGCGTGGCCTTCCGGCCCATTCCCCAGGGCGTTTTCCACCTGACCTTTGCCCGGAGTAACCCGATCAAAGGCAGCCTCATCGATCCCGTCGTAGACGAGGACGCATCCGGCGAGGCCGTAAACACCATCACCTTCGGTGTAGCCGTAGGCTTCTGACCTTCTGTTTCTGTATTCGTATCCTGCCAGTGGAGATTTCTTTGATGCGTAGACTTCGAGCGGTATTGTGGCTGGCAGTGCTGGCGGTTGGACTGCTGCCATACACGGGATTCGCACAGCCGGACGCCGCCGAACACGTATACCTGACCCGCGAACAGGCGCTGAAGGAGGTTCTCCCCACGTCGGTCAGGTATATTACCGAGCAGGTGACGCTGAATGCAGCCCGGGTCCGCCAGACCGAGCAGGCACTGAACCGCAAGCTGGACGGTAACGCGTTCGACGCCGTCCTCGCGTACGATGCCGGTGGCGAGTTCGTGGGCTATGCCGTCATCAGCGAAGAGATTGGCAAATACAGGCCGATCACCTTCATCGTGGGCATCGACCCGCAGTTCCGCGTGGCGAAGGTGGCGATCATGGCATACCGCGAGGACCGGGGCGGGGAGGTGCGCACGCCCCGGTTCCTGTATCAGTACAAGGGAAAGACGGCGCGAGACCCCATCCGAACGAACGACGACATCCTCAACATCAGCGGCGCCACCATCTCGGTCCGCGCCATCAATTCGGGCGTGAAGCGGGTCCTTTACCTGGTGACGGACCACTACCGGCACGCGCCTCCCGAGCCGACGTACCAGGCCGAGAAGGCCCTGGCGGAGGGAGGGGCGAAATGAGCGACCGCATTGTTCCGAGCAGCATTGTCCCGAGGCTCGGCGCCGTGGACGGCGTCGTCCGCTGGTTTCTCACGGCCTTTCTGGTCACCATCACCGCCGGATACGCCACGGGCGTCTACTTCGTGTCGGTCACCACACACGGCTCGGTGGTGGGGACCGTCCACGAGTTCCGGGGAAACGAGGAGGTGCCGCTGGAGGAAGCACGTGAGATCAAGTACGCCAAGGACACGATGGAAATGCTCAACGTGATCCACGCGCACGTGACTTCCTTCGCCCTCATCTACCTCGCCGTGGGCGCCATCTTTCTGTGCAGCTCCTACCCTCCAGGGCTCAAAGGCATCCTGGCCGTAGAGCCTTTCGCCGCCACACTGATCCTCTTCGGCGGCATGGCGGCCCTCCGATACCTCGGCAGCACAGCCGCCGGGGCCTTCGCCGGCATCATGATGCTGGCCGGCTTTTCTACCTTTGGCTGCTTCCTGATCATGGTCGCCCTATCCCTATGGGAAATGTGGCGCCCGCAAAAGCGCGGCTGACGCAATAAAGGAACAGGCCCGGTGAGCGTCACACTGCACCGGGCCTGCGCGGCTTCCTCAGGAAAACGAAACCTACTTCGTCCCCGCCTGCGAGAGCACGTTCCCGTCTGCATCGATCAGCCGAACCTCTCCGAAGCC
>DASSAV010000213.1:0-2140 GCA_035699265.1 Rhodothermales bacterium | reverse complement strand
GCCCCAGAAGAATTGAACGGCTTCTTCGCATTCCTGATCGTGCCGCCGGGGCCGCCGTTCCCCGAGCACCTGCACATGAAGCCCATGTGCGGGATCGTGTGGTGCTATTCGGGACCCGAAGAAGCGGCGGACGAGGCCTTCCGCCCCGTGCGGGAGTTCGGCCAGTTGCCTGCGCTATACGGGATCCAACCGATGCCGTACCCGATGCTTCAGAGCGCGTTCGACGCGCTGTACCCGCCCGGTCTTCAGTGGTACTGGCGAGCGGATTTCGTGAAGGAGATCCCAGATGAGGCCATTACACAACACGTCTTCTACGGATCACAGCTTCCAACGATGTTCTCGACGATGCACCTGTACCCGATTGACGGTGCGGTACATCAGGTCGGTCGGGAGGACACGGCGTTCAGCTACCGGGACGCCATGTGGGGGCAGGTGATCGTCGGTGTAGATCCCGATCCGGCGAACAACGAGCGCATCACCGCGTGGGCACGGGAGTACCACGACGCCTTGCATCCTTATTCGATGGGAGGCGCCTACGTCAACTTCATGATGGAGGAAGGCCAGGAGCGGATACGGGCTACGTACCGTGACAATTACGACCGGCTCGCCCGGGTCAAGGGCAAAGTTGACCCGGACAACTTCTTCCACGTGAACCAGAACGTCAAACCTGTGCCGGCCGGGGTAGGTGAGACGACGGCCAGCGTCAAGTCCGCGTAACATAAGTTATTAACGTATCGTGTAGCGGGTCGTTCGTGCGAACGGTTCGGCCTTCTCTGTTGAAGGCCCACGTCCACTCTTAACGATACTCATTAACCGGAGAACCATCATGCCGAAGTACGTTATCGAAAGAGAGATTCCGAATGCGGGCCAGATGACACCGCAAGAATTGCAGGGTGCCTCGTTGAAATCGTGCGATGCGCTGCGGAGCATCGGTCCGAAGATCCAGTGGCAGCACAGCTACGTGACCGGCGATAAGCTCTACTGCGTCTACATCGCCCCGGGTGAGAAGGAGATCCTGGAGCATGCGCAGCGATCCGGCTTTCCGGCAAGCAAGATCAACAAGATCGCCGCGATCATCGATCCGGCGACGGCTGAGGCGTGAGGGGATAGAAATCTACGATAAAAGCAAGAAGGTAAAGCCATGACCGCTACACTGGAGGAACAGGTCTGTGCAGGCGAGCGCGAATGGATGGCGTTGTACCTGGAGGGGCCGCGCGCCCGCACGCCCGATACCGTGCTCATCGCTGGGGATGAGGCGCCGGACTTCACGTTCGAGGACCATACGGGCGCAAGTATCAGGCTCTCCGACTTCTGGAGTGGGGGTCCGGCCCTCGTGATCTTCTGGCGCCATTTCGGATGTCCGTGTGGGTTCCGGCGTGCCGCGCGGCTCCGCCGGGAGTACGCGGCCCTCGTCGAGGCGGGTGCCAGCGTCGTGATCGTGGGTCAGGGGGAGCCTGCTCGCGCTGCGGCCTACCGGGAGAAGTTCAACCTGCCCTGCCCGATCCTCTGCGACCCCGACCTGGACGCCTACGATGCCTATGGCCTGGGGGACTGGGAGGCGAAGCAGGTGCTGTACGCCGCGGCGAGGCTCCCGCGCGGCCCTCGGATGGGAAAGATGATGCAGCGCATGGGCCGGCTCACGGGCAGGCCCGTTGTGGACCATCCGTGGTTGAGCACGGGCGAGTTCGTGATCGATACGGACGGGACGATCCGGTTCACGCACCGGTATGGGCACTGCATGGACTACCCCTCGCGCAGCGACCTCGTGGCGGCAACCCGCGACGCGGCGGAAGAGCCGGCTGGGGTGGGCACCGCCCCGCTCGCGTGACGGCTGCTAGCGGGCAAGTTCTGCGCTGAGCCAGGCGGCTCGGTTCGTCGTGACGCCGTCCACGCCCAGTTCCACCATGCGGCGGGCGACGGCCGGATCGTCTACGGTCCAGACGTACAGCTTGAGCCCGGCGTCCTTGATGCGCTGCACCGAGGCTGCGTCGAACGGCCCTCTGTAGGCCAGGTCCAGGCCGTCGACGCCTGCCGACTGCGCACGCGCGATCAGGGTGTCGATCGTGGGCGTCCACGCGCCGGTCGCTTCGTCCTGTTTGAAGCTCGCCAGGTAGTAAGCCTCGATGTCGGGCAACTGCCG
>DASSAV010000212.1:0-12920 GCA_035699265.1 Rhodothermales bacterium | reverse complement strand
AGTCTCAGGAAGGCTCGTCGATTTGATTCTCGGGCAGGCCGTCGCCGCCGGATCCGGGAACCACTTCGCCCCGCGTCGAGGGCTTCATGTCCTCGGGTTCCGGTGCGTGCTCCTCCTTCTGATGACCGTTCTTGCCGTTGACGGAGACGTAGTCGCCGAACGGACGCTTGCCCAGGATCTCGATCAGTTCCTTGGGGCCGAGGACTTCCTTCTGAAGCAGCGACTGGGCCATCTGCTCGAGCTTGTCGCGCTTTTCTTCCAGCAGGTTGCGGGCGCGCTGGCGCACTTCCTCGGTGATGCTCTTGACCTCCTCGTCGATCATCCGCGCAGTCTGGTCCGAGTACGGCTTGTCGAACATGGCCGTCTCGTTCTCCCGCCCCGACAGGTTAAAGCTGATGTAGCCGATCCGCTCGCTCATGCCGTAGTCTACGACCATCGCATAGGCCATCTTGGTGATGCGCTCGAGGTCGTTCTGTGCACCGGTCGAGATGCGGCCAAAGATGAGTTCCTCTGCGACACGCCCCCCCATCGCCATGGTCATGCGGTCTACCAGCGCTTCGCGCGTGTAGAGATACCGTTCCTCCGGCAGGTACTGGGCGTACCCGAGCGCCGCGAGCCCGCGCGGGACGATAGAGACCTTCACGACGGGGTCGGTGTTCTGCAAGAACCAGCCGACGATGGCGTGGCCGGCCTCGTGGTAGGCGACGATCTCGCGCTCTTCGGGCGAGATCAGCTTGTTCTTCTTCTCCAGGCCTGCGATCACACGGTCGATGGCATGCTCGAAGTCGGACATGGTGACCGCCTCCCGGTCCAGGCGGGCGGCCAGCAGGGCGGCTTCGTTGCACACGTTGGCGATCTCGGCTCCGGCGAAACCGGGCGTCTGGCTAGCCAGCACCTCCAGGTTCACGTCCGACGCCAGGATGAGGTTGCGGGTGTGCACGTGGAACACCTGCTCGCGCTCGTGGCGGTCCGGCTTGTCGATGAGGATCTGGCGGTCGAAGCGGCCGGGGCGGAGCAACGCAGTGTCCAGCACGTCGGGACGGTTCGTAGCCGCCATGATGATGACGCCCTTGTCGGTGTTGAAGCCGTCCATCTCCACGAGGAGTTGGTTGAGCGTATTCTCGCGCTCGTCGTTGGCCCCCATCATCATGCCCTTGCCGCGGGACCGGCCGATGGCGTCGATCTCGTCGATGAAGATGATGCACGGCGCCTTCTCCTTGGCCTGGCGAAAGAGGTCGCGCACACGGGCAGCGCCCACGCCGACGAACATCTCGACGAAGTCGGAGCCGGAGAGGGAAAAGAACGGCACGCCCGCTTCGCCGGCCACAGCCTTCGCGAGTAGTGTCTTGCCCGTTCCGGGGGGGCCGACCAGCAGCACGCCTTTGGGCAGCTTGCCGCCAAGCTTGGTGAACTTCTTCGGGTTCTGCAGGAACTCGACGACTTCTACGACCTCCTCCTTCGCTTCGTCGAGCCCGGCGACGTCCTTGAACGTTAGCTTCTGCTCACTCATGGCATCGAACAGGACGGCCTTGTTCTTGCCGATGTTGAGCACCTGGGAGCCGGGGTTCATGCGGCGAAGCAGGAAGATCCAGAGCCCCACGATCAGAAGGAGCGGGAAGATCCACGTCAGGATCCCGCCGAACCAGTTCTCCTCGTGGCGCGCGCTGAACTTCACCTCGGCCAGGCCCGATTTCTCCGCATTCTCATTGTAGCCGCGGAGAAAATCGGTCAGGTCGTGATCTTCCGGCTTGACGGTCGTGAACTGGCGGGGGTTCTGGTTCGTCCCACCACCCAGTAGGTTCTCCGGCTGCTGCCCCACCTGAACGAGGTGGCGCTGCACCGCATCGTCGGTGTACGTGCCCTCGATCCGGGTATCGTTTACGATTTGAACGTTGGATACGTAGCCCTTCTCGACGTAGTCCAGAAACTGGCTGTAATCGATCGTATTCGGCTCGGTACCCCCCATGAAGATGAAGAAGTGGACGAGCAACGCCAGGAAGATTGCGACGTAAATCCAGAGAGAGAACTTGGGGCGTCGTTCCGGAAAACGCGACCGGCTCGAGCCCTCGCCCCGTCTTGGATTCATAGGTTCGCGCTCGTTTTGAGCCATGATCTATTAAATTCGATAGATAGAGTCGGTGTGATCCATGCCCAACCGCACCCGCCCGCTTTGGTTCCTCGCACTGCCCGCCGCAACCTGCCCCTAGGGACAGGTCAAGTCCGAGTTCGGAACCGGCATAAGTTAGGGATCTGCGGTCTTAATGTGTAGTGCGCGCCACAGGACGAGCCGAGCCGTACGTGTAGAAGACGTACAGACTACTCAGGAGTTGCACATACCGCGCCGGAAGCTCGGGCAGGCGGGGCGCAACCTTCCTATGGTTCCAACAGACGGTCCCGAGGCGCCGGAGTGTCGCGCTTCCCGGCGGCGGTGGAATCTGCCGCCGCAGCCTGGCGGGCCTGCTCCCGCCTCATCTCCAGCTTGCGCTCTCGCTCCGATTCCAGTTGGAGCTGTGCTGCGGTATGCGCAGGTGCCTGGGTAGAGTCGGCGGCCGGTTTAGCCTCGGCCTCGAGTCCGCCCGGCTGCTCCTGTTGCGATGCGGGCGCCGATGCCTGTTGGAGTGAGTCCGCAGGCGACGCCGTATTTGTCCTCAACGTCGCACCCGCGCTCGAATCCGCCCGGGTTCCGCCCGCAGCGGCAGCTTTCCGAGCGACATGCATCGCCGCCGAATCCGCCGCCGCCCGCTCATTCCGTCGTGTGCTCAACGTCTCCAACATGCGCTTGGAAGGGTCGGCATATGGCGATTTTCCGTAATGCTGCGTGATGGCGCTGTAGATGGCGTCGAGTTGCACCGCGGCCATCGGCTCCGGATGCTCCTGCGGGCTGACCTGCGAGACGGGCACGAGCACCGGGTCTTCCGCTACGGATCCGGGGCGTGCCGCCAGGGAGTCATCGTGCGCCAGCGAGTCGGCCAGCGCCAGCGAATCAAACAGCGCCTGCCGCACCTCCGCAGGAGCAATCAACGAATCGGGGTTCACGGCGGTGCGCGGAGTCGGGTCCTTAACAGCGACCCCGGCGGCCCTCAGCAAGGAATCGGAAAGGGAGATGCGGAGATCGCCCAGGAGGTCGAGACTGTCCTGCCGCGCCAGTTCGGTATAGGCGGAGGCTGCCGCGTACAGGGCACGGGGCGCTACGGGGGTTTCCGGATAGGCTGCGGCAAGGGCAAACATGTCACGTATGCTCTCCCGGTGACGGCCCGCCTTCCACTCCGCGTAGGCATCCGCATACGCCGCTTCGGCCCGGGCGAGCGTATCCGGGCCGACTAGCTCCTGATGTTCCAGGCCGAGCCGCTCACGTACGAGGTTCGCAAAATCAGTCTCCGGATACTGATCCAGGATCTGCCGGTACAGCCGGTTCGCGGAGGCGGTGTCGCCCAATGCACGATCCACTTCAGCCAGTGCGTAATACGCGCGCCGGGCTACCGGCTGGTCGCCGTCTTGTTCGATCACCATCCGGTACCACGCCGCCGCAGAATCAGGCCGGTTCATGGAGAGGAAGAGCACGTTCCCCACTTCGTACCGGCCCTCCGCGCGCTCTTGCAGCATCTCCTCTCGCGCCTCCGGCGTCCGAGGCACCGCCGAGATGTCGACGGGCGGCAGCGTCAGGTCGGCCTCCGTGGCCGTACGGGCTATCGTCGTCTGTGCGATGGCGCCGCTGTCGCCCCGTGCGGCCGCTTCGGCCACCGCTATGATGGCCGCCTCCCGACGCCAGTTCGGCACCAGCGGACGGTCTCCCCAGCGCTGGATGAACAGCATCTTGCCCTCCTGGACACGCGCCGGCTCCTGGTTGAAGAGGAAACTCGATTCCCCCGCCGTGCTGGCTGTACCACCGGACTGCGGGCGGTTGGCATCGTCCACGGCTGCATTGCTGAAGCCCCGTTCGGCCTGCCGCCGCTGCAGTTCCTTCTGCTGCGCCGCCTGCTCCCGGGCAAGCTGCTTCCGCAGATCGAGTATGAAGCTCTGAAAGCTCTCGTCGTCCATGGCGCCCAGCCGCAGGAGCGAGTCCATGCGAGCGACCTCGCCGACGGCGGCGGCGAAGCTGTGGAAAACCTGCGCCTCCCGGCGGCTGTCCGTGATCGCCTCGCTCGTATAAGCCAGACTCGCCGGACCCGATCCCGCCGTCTGCACCGCCGTGGCGGCTCCGACGAGCGTCGCCGCCGTATCGAAGTGGGCGGACGCCGTGACGAAGTCCTGAAGGGCGTCCCGGTACAGCTCGGCCATCGCATACTGGATCCGGCCCCGTACCGACTGCACGTTGTTCTCCGTATCGCCGTACAGGATGCCGCGGTACGTCGCCAGCGCGTCGTACGGCCGTTCGGACGCTTCCAGCACCTGGCCCCGCACGAAGGCGATCTCGGGACGCTTGGTGAAGTGCTTGTCGTCGCGCTCCATGCGGCGGAGCACCTGCAAGGCTTCGGTGGAATGTCCGTGCAGGCCCGCCACGCGTGCCGCACTGAGCTGCGCCGCGTAGGAAAGCTCGTAGAGCGGGTGGTAATGTTCCACGTATTCAAACGCATGGACCGCATCGTCATAGCGGCCGAGCGTCTCATAGACTTGCCCCAGCAGGAACTGCGAGCGCGCGCGCAGCTTGTCGTCGCGGACGCCATGAAGGCCCTGTGTCAGCGCGTCCGCAGCGCCCTCCCAGTCGCCCTGCCGGACGAAGAGTTGGCCCTGCGCGAGGTACAGCATCGGCTTCCAGCGTTCTGAAAGGTCGTCCCGGGCCAGGCTCTCGGCCAGGTGCTCTGCCGCGGGCTCGTATGAGCCGGACGCGATGAGCGTGCGGGCGAGCCAGAAGCGGGCCTCGTCGCCCAGCGGGCTCGACAGCGACATGACCTCCCGAAACTTCTGCTCCGCCCCGATGAAGTTCCGCTGGTAGAAATAGGCTTCCCCGATCAACATGAGCGCATTGTCCACCCACTTCGAGGAGGGATGCCGCCGCAATACGTCCGCGCTCTTCTTGATCGTGCTATTGAACTCCTGGGTCGTAGCCGCCCGCTCGGGCACCGGAAATACCATCAGGTATACCGTGCGGTCGATCGCGGCGTCGGACTGCACGAGGGCGTCTACGCCCTTCTTGAACGCCTTCTCGGCGTTGTAGAAGGCGTTGTAGCGGGCGGTGAAGTTATCCAGCCTGCGGCCGATGAAGGAGCTTGAAGAGCAGCCGGCCAACAGGAGGAGCGTAAGGAGCAGGAAGGAGCCTCGGCGCATCACACACGACGTCTGGGGCAGAGAAAACACCGGCAAGGATGCACCCGGCGGGAGAGCCGGGCGGCGCGCATCGAACAGCCGGTGAACAAACCGTATCAGTGCCTCATGAGCATGAATCGCACGTTCGGAGTGCTGTCGGAAGCTAGTCGATGCGGCTGACGTGGATCATGTTGGTCCGCCCTTTCGCCGGGAGCGGCATGCCAGCCACGAATACGATAAGATCGCCTGACTCGACGAGGCGCTGTTCGGTCAAAACACGCCGAACGGTGTGCACGCCTTCGTCCGTATCTGCCTGGAAAGGTATAGCATAGCCTTTTGTTCCCCAGAGCATACCCAGTTGCGCGACGACGCGGGGCTCGTCCGTGAAGGCGTAGACCGGCATCGTCGGACGGTTGCGCGCGATGGAACGGGCGGTCGCCCCCGATGCCGTCAAACACGCGATGCCAGCGGCCCCGATCTGCTCGGCCAACTGCACCGCCGTGTAGCTGACTGATTCCGTCACGCCGTCTTCTTTCGTCACCGGCTTCAGCCGGACGTCGTTCCGAGGCTGGTACAGCCGCCGGTATGCTTCGGCCTGCTCGATGATCTGGGCCATCACTTCTACGACGCGAGCGGGGTGCTTTCCCGTCGCCGTCTCGCCGGAGAGCATGAGCGCATCGCTGCCGTCCAGTACGGCGTTGGCTACGTCCGTGGCCTCCGCCCGCGTCGGACGCGGGTTCTCGATCATGCTCTCCAGCATCTGGGTGGCCGTGATGACCGGCTTCGCGGCCTCCAGGCACTTTCGGATGATGAGCTTCTGGGTGGCGGGCACCTCCTCCATCGGCATCTCGATCCCGAGGTCGCCCCGCGCCACCATGATGCCGTCTGCCTCGACCAGGATGTCGTCGATGTCGAGGACGGCTTCGGGCTTCTCGATCTTGGCGATGACGCTGACCCGCTTGCCGGAATCCCGCACGCGCCGCATGAGATCGGCTACGTCGGCCTCGCTCCGCACGAACGAAAGTGCGATGATGTCCACGTCCATCTTCAACCCGAACTCCAGGTCGGCCAGATCCTTCTGGGTAAGCGATGGCGTCGAAGTCTGGATGTGGGGCAGGTTGACGCCCTTGCGCGAACGCAGCGTCCCGCCCACCACCACCTCGGTCACGACGTCACCGTCCATTACGTCGGTGATACACAGTTCGATGTTGCCGTCGTCGATGAGGATGTGCCGTCCCACCTCCACGTCTTTCGCCAGCGTCGGGTAGTCGATACTGACCCGGTCCCGGTCGCCGATCTCGATGGGCTTGGTGGTGAGGGTCAGCGGCTGGCCCTTGTGGAGCAGCACCGCGCCGTTGCGCACCAGTCCGATGCGGATCTTCGGTCCCTGGAGATCTTGCAGGATCGGCACCACCTTGCCCTCGGCCTTCGCCTCCTCCCGCACGAACGCCATCACCTGAAGATGGTCCTCGTGCGTGCCATGTGAAAAGTTGAGCCGGGCCACGTCCATACCGGCACGTATCAGATCCCGGATGCTCGCTTTGTCGGCGGAGGCGGGTCCGATCGTACAAACAATCTTCGTTCTACGTCGCATCTATCTCCCTGTGAGGCATTCCGTGTCGCGGCCCTAAACTACACCACGACCTACCCCTGAGACAATGCAAACCGAAACTATGAGCGCTACGACCGAACGGATGTAATGACGTAGGGATGCGCGGCCCTGCCCTCAGCGCGCGCGCCAGAGGGGCGGCATGTCCCGCCGCAGGGCGGACGACACCATCATCAACTCGCCCACGTTTTCGAGCGTCAGCAGCCCGACGATCCGGCTGTCCCGCACGACCGGAACCGACGTGCACTCGCCCATCTGCATCTGAACGAAGGCATCGTCCAGGCTGGCCGTGTCTTCGATGACGAAGCAGTTCGGACTGACGACGTCGGCGACGCGGGCGTCCCGGCCCAACTCGGCAAGCCCTTTCATGAGGTTCTTGCGGGTGAGTACACCGACCACCCTGCCCTCTTGTACGACGGGGAAATCCTGCTCCGACCCCGCCAATAATTCATCGATGGCCACGGCCAGGGTGTCGTCCGGCGCGAGCATGCGGAAGCGGGTCATCATGGCTTCACGGACGGAGATGCCCTGCGTGAGCGACCGCATGGTGGCCTGCCGCGCCTCCTGCTGGGCGCCGAGGTACACGAACAGCGCGATGAACAGGAGGACGGGGTTGAACCAGACGATTCCGACGAACCCGAACAGGATCGCCATCCCCTGCCCCACGTTCGCTGCGATCTCCGTCGCCCGCGCGTACTCGATGCGGGTGGCCAGCAGTGCGCGCAGCACCCGCCCGCCGTCCATCGGGAAGGCGGGCAACAGGTTGAAGCCGACGAGGATCAGGTTCAGCCAGAACAAGACCGGCAGCATCGGGCGTACCGGCGCGACCAGCACGTACGGCGAGAGCGACCCGTTCTGTGCCCAGACCAGAAATCCCAGGACGGCTGCGATGACCAGATTCACGGCCGGTCCGGCGATGGCGATCCAGAACTCCTCGATGGGGTGGTCCGGCGCGCGTTGCAGCCGCGCCACCCCGCCGATGGGGTACATCGTGATGTCCTTCGTCGGCACGCCGAAGTGCCGGGCCGTGAGTGCGTGCCCCAGCTCGTGCAGGATGACGCAGACGAATACGATCAGGACGAGCGCGACACCAGCTAAGGCCGCCGCAACGGTGTTGCCCTGGTACAGGTAAAACACGAACAGTCCTACGATGAGCAGCAGGAACGTCCAGTGCAGATAGATCCCGATCCCCGTCACCCGCCCGACACGGAGGGCACCTTTCATAGCAAGCCTCAATGGTTGTTGCAGTCTGTACAGAGCCTGTGGGCAGCGCAAGCGCGCTCCTCACAGATCCCTTTTACATCGTTAGGTTTCCAGAGACAGGGCCAGTTTGTACCAAAGTCGGAAAACCGGACGGGTTCGCGTGTTCGCGTGTTCGCGTGTTCGCGTGTTCATGTGTTCATGTGTTCATGTGTTCATGTCGGGTTGAAAGATGGCACAGGTTTGTTGGTTATCAGTTGTTTGTGGTTGGTTGTTGGTCGTCGATGGCACACATTTGCGTGTTATTCTGAACGAGAGCCGAATCTGGCGTTTTCGGGCATTTTGCGGGTTTTGGATGGCACACACGGCACAACTCTGGTTGTAGGTTGAAGGTTAGAAGGTTGAAGGTTCTTTTCGGGATGGCACACATTTGCTCAGTTTTTGTGCCAGGGCCGAATCTGCTGTTTTCGGGGCATTCTGGACGAATCGGGTGGCACAGATGGCACGGGTTTGTTGGTTGTCAGTGGTTCGTGGTCCGTAGTTCGTTGTTGGTGAGCGTGGATGGTACACTTTCTCCCGGTTTTCGTGTGCCGGGGTGAATCTCGCGTTTTCCGGCCATTTTGCGTGCCTCGGATGGCACAGATGGCACACATTCACTGGGTGACCGGCGGGCCAGAAAGGGTTCAGTCCGGCCCGTTGTTCGTTGCATCTGGGGCGTCACCCGGTGAATCGGGAGGGGCTGCATGGCTCCGGGGCATGGCATCCCGCCGGGCGGGAGCACAGGTCTGATGGTTGCGGGTTGGGCGTTTACGGGTTGAGGGTTGGCACAACTGGCGCAAGGGTGTGCCATCGGGTAGTGGTGCCACCACTGGGAGTGGGGGCACCACGGATCAGGATGTCAAAGAACGTGTGTGGGTCTGAGGGAGGTCTGCTGGTATGTAACAAAATATGTGCGCCTGGTCAAGGTTATGTTAATAACCTTGACTTTTCGGAATTGACGTGAGAGAAGGGGGGCGGGTATCTTTTGCGGCCATGGTAGCCGGCGCAACAAGGGGGCCGGTACGGACGGTGTTGTGGCCGCGGCAGCGTAAAGCCCCGCCCGGAACCACTCCGCGCGGGGCTTTTCCTCAGCCTCTCATGGCCGCCAACGACTGCTTAACCAAATCAGCGGCGGTCGGCGGTCCTACTTCGCCACCACCATCCGCTTCGTCTCGGTGAACGTCCCGGCGGTGATCCGGTACAGATACACCCCGCTCGGGAGACTGTTTGCGTCGATGCTGACGCTGTGGAAACCTGCCGTCATCTCGCCGTCCACAGGCCGGGCCACCTCCTGCCCGAGCATGTTGTAGACCGAGAGCTTCACGTGCGTAGCCTCTGGGAGGTCGAACCGGATTTCCGTAGATCTGCTGAACGGGTTCGGCGCATTGCCGTGCAGGGCAAATGCAGAAGGCAGCGCCTGGAACTGGGCCATGACCCTATGGACCCCCTCCCGTATTATGGCCGCTTGCGTCTGCACGCTCGCTGTTTGTGGGCTCGCAACACACGTCGGCTGGACGTCGACGCTGAATGAAAAGCTCCGTTTGGAGTTGACGTCGTTGCTGACGGTCAGCCTGACACTGAAATCGTCGGTGACGTTATGGCGTGTGTAATTCTCTCCCGACCACGCATAGACCCACGTGCAGGGCGGGGGCAGCATCGGGGAAGTCTCTCCCGTATTTGCGGCGGTGGGAGAGAAAGTGGAACATGAATACGTCTCCCAACGGTAGCTGAAAGGAGGTACGCCGCCCGTTACTTCTGAATAGAAAGTCGGATCGCTCCCGTAATCTGCACAGTGAGACCCACCGATGTCTACACTGGTTATTGCGGCTACTGCGTAAACAGCAGCGTAGGCGTTGAGACGACCGCAGCCGTAATCATTGTCACAACCGGATGCCCCCATATTGTCGGCGGTTTGGCGGAGGATATCGCTGGCGGCTGACTGAGTCAGATTGTTATTGAGGGAGAGTATCAGCGCAGCTACACCCGAAACTTGAGGAGCCGCCGCCGACGTGCCGCCGAAATTCGGCGTGTAGTTATTGCCGGGCGTAGGCTCTCCGCTCGGTGGAGACCAGGTATACTCATTGTAGTTGTAAGGGGCACAGGTGCGATAATCGCCTGCGTTCCAGCCTGGCGAGCCGGCGGTATCCATGGACCACACGTCGCCCTGCAAATTGATGTGGGCATGGTACTGGCCGCCGCAAAGCTCATAAGGAAGATCCGTGCCCAAGCCGCCGCTGGGCGCCACCAGATCGAGGTCAGAATCACGCGGGCTGTAGTTCTGAACGCTACCCGACCGAGAAACCGCGCCGACAGCGATAACGCCGGGGATATTGGAAGGGAAGGAAGCACAGTCGTAATTGCCACTGTCTCTGTCGGCATCATTACCAGCAGCAAAGACGACGATGCTGCCCTTTCCGCCGCGGCCCTGCGCCATGGCCGCCTCGAAAGCGTCTCTGACCTGGGGAACGTAATCGGGATTACAGCTAGGAAAGCCCCAGCTATTGTTCAACACGTGCGCTCCATGTTGCCAGGCAAAATTGATCGCATTTACTAGCTGGCCGGTCGATGTCCCGTTCCCATACTCGTTGAAAATCCTGACGGGCATGATTTTAGCGTTGGGAGCCATTCCAGCGACGCCTATCCCGTTATGGCTCGCTGCGATGATTCCGGCGACCGCCATACCATGCGCTTCGTTACCTCCGGGAGATCCTCCCGTAGAGTTGAACACGTCGAAGCCTGCCACCAGACGGGTCGAGGGCAGGTCTTCGTGGACGCCTACTCCTTGGTCAATGACCGCGACGGTGATTGTAGATGTGCCCTTCGTAATGTTCCACGCCTCGGGGGCATCCACGTCGATGTCGTTGCTCTGGCTGAAGTAATACTGGTACGGGTAATACGTATCGCTCGGATTGCCATATAGCTCGATCTTTTGTACGAAGTCGGGCAAAGCGTAAATGGCTGGCAGGCTCTCGAAGTAGAGCTGCGCCATCTCCACGACGGAGCGGCCTGTCTCGGGCGTGACCCGCATCAGGTAGTAGTTGGGGATGGCTGAACTGGTCTCGACGGTCTCCACGTGGTATTTGCGATTGAGCGCTTCGACCTGTGCCGTCGTAACAGTCGGCTCGAATCGCACCGCGAACTGGTCGAATGGGATGGCCTGTGCGCCTCCGACCCCTCCAATGAGGCAAACCGGGTTCGCGACGGCTACGTCGGGGACGGCACGCAGGGCCTGTACCAGGCTTCGGACCTCGGATGTGTCACGCTGCCGGAGGTGAGCCACAAAAAAGCCCGGAACGGCGCTGAGCGGCTCGGCCGTTTCAAATGCAGTGAAGCGGTTCAGGAGCTGGACTACGTCGGCCTTCGCCGTCGTGTTTTTGAGTCGGAGGCTGATTTTCTCGGACGAGATCGCCAGGGGGACTTTCTCCCCGCCTCGCCCGTAATAGAAGAGATCCTGAGCAGAAGCAGGATGGCTCCATACGGTAAGCAGGAGCGCCGCGAGTTGGCTGTAGCGCATCATGGCTTAGCACCTGCTTGTGGTTTGGTTTAAGGTTTGGGAGCGATAGCCAGTGGGATCGTACTTATGGCTCGGGTGCGGGGGATAATCCGGCCGATCACGTTCCGGGTTTCAAGATCGATGGCGACGACGCTGGGGCCCTTGTCTGAGACGTAAGCCCTCCTGCAGTCTGGAGACAGGGCAATATCATCGGTCGGCGGGTGATCTCCCGGCTGGACTCCCACATAGATCTCCCCTGTATACTGATTGCGCTGCGTATCGAAAATGAAGACCTTTCCGCTCGGAATGACATCTATATTGAGATACCTGCCCGGGTCCGTGATGTAGAGAAGGTCTTTCGAGGGGTGCAGCGCGAGCGAGCCGAGGAGGTTGCCGCCCATCCAGGCTAAGACCGAATCGCGCTCCAGGTCGAGTACCGGTCCGCCGGCCACATAGAGCCGCTTGCCGTCGTGCGAGACTTCTATGCGGACTGGATCATAGAGGCTCTCGTACACGCGTACGACTTCCCGCCGGTCGTAGTCATAGGCGAAGAGCTTCCTGTCGCTGCTCCTCGTGGCATAGAGCAGCGGGAGCTGTGGGTCGAAAGCTACTCCGTCGTCGTACTGTCCGTTTGTACCAACGCGGTAGATCAGGTCCAGCGTGTCGATGAAGGTGACCTGATCGGTAAGCGTGTCGATCCTGCCCAGCGCCTGCTGCCGGCTATCCCACCACTGCGTGATAACGAACACGTCCCCCTGTAGCGCTACGTAAGGCTTGGCCCGTCCATGAAGGACAACGTGCGATTCCCAGGTTCGGGTATCCACCACGTGCAATGTCCTCGGGGTATCATATCCAGAGGAATCACGGGTCTGCACGTAGAGCTTGCGCCCGCTCTTCGTAGCGGCCAGCGCCCACACGTGGTTGAACCCGGTGAGCGTGCGGACGATCTTATTCGTCTGCGTATCGACGACGAAAATCTCGTCGTAATCCCAGTTGCCGATGTACAGGAAATATCCGTCCCGGCTGGGGGCTTCCGATGAGGAGAATAAGTCGCACGATCCGAACAGCAGCGCCAGCAGGCAGAGAGTAGCCAGCCGTAGAAATGAAATCGGCCCCGCTCCGGGGGGATGGTTCCACATGGCAGATTCGTCCTCCGAAAGGGGCTCTGCCACGTCCCTTCCACTGTACCTTACATCAGCGCGTCGGCAGGCCTAAGATGAGGACAGAGGAGGCCGTTCGACACGCTACTTTCATTAGAACAGTAGGACCAAACGGCCCCGTTGTCAAGGGCATTTCCACACTCTCGGGTGGCGTCTCTCCTTTCCATTTACGCCA
>DASSAV010000211.1:0-2517 GCA_035699265.1 Rhodothermales bacterium | reverse complement strand
ATGTGTGCCAAGTGTGCCACCCCAATCCGCCCAAACAGCCCAGAAAACGCCAGAATCCACCGACACAGAGAAGAAAGCAGGCAAATGTGTGCCAGTTGTGCCATCCGAATCCAACCTCTCCCGCTCTCCCGCTCTCCCTTTCCCTCTTTCCCCCTCTCTCAAACCCGTGCCATCCCCAACCCGAATCCAAAATCCAAAATCTGAAATCCAAAATGAGGACCTGAACACCTGGCGCAGAAGCCGAGAGCGCGCCGCCATGATTCGCCGAATGTCCCGGTCACACCCGCCGACCCAAATCAGCAACCAACAACTGACCACGGACAACTGTTAACTGCTAATTGCTAACTGTTAACTGTCACAGCAACCTCTTCTTCCCCAGCCCGTACCGATGCGCGATCGCCTCCTGAAAATCCACTACCGTCGAGAACTGGTTGCGGAGCAGGTTCTGCTGGAGCTTGCGGAGGGCGAAGGGGTCGATGCGGTTGCTGGGCTCCTCGCCCGACTCGAAGGCCCGGAGCTGCTCTTCCAGGCGGAAGTCCACCAGGAACCGGTAAGCCTCCAGCGTCTGTTCGAGGATCTTCTCCAGCTCGGGGATGTGCTCCGCGGCGTACTGGAGGCGGTCGAACGTCGTCGTCGAATCCAGGTATCGCAGTTCCAGCGCGAGCACGCGGGCGGCGTTGACCACCGGCAGGGTGCCCCGCTCCCGGATGTTGATGGAGTTGCGGTGGTCGTCGGAGCGCTCGGTGACGAAGCGGCGCAGGAAGTTGAGCGGCGGCTTTTCCTTCAGCGCGTTGGCCGCCATGAGCTTGAGGAACCGCCGCTTCTGATCCAGCTCCTGCACGTTGAGGGCGTCGAAGAGGTCCGCCCGCAACTCCTCGACGAGCTGGCGCTGGCCGTAGACGGCGCGCAGGTCGAAGAAGATCGGCGCGTCGGCGAGCTGGTCGGCCTTCGCCTCCAGGATCCATTCACGGTACGTCTTCTTCCAGTCGCGCAGCGACTTGCGCCAGCGCGGCTCCCGGGCCACGAACTCGGTGCTCGCGAAACCGCACGCCTGCATGCCGTCGTTCACCCGCGCCGCGATGAGCCCGAACCACTTGTGCGCCCGCGCATCCTGGTCCTTCGAGTCCGGGTTCGCGTAGATCAGCATGTTGTGCTGCTGCGAGTTCAGCGCCATCTCCCGGCGTCCCCCGCTCCCGGTGCGCACCCACGCCCAGGCGAGATCGACGTGCTGGTCGCCGTGCTTGAGCCGCAGGTCGCGGTCGGCCAGTTCGAGCACGCGGATCACCAGCCGGTCGTAGATGACCGACAGGATCCGGTTGATCATCTCCGGCTGGAGCCCCTGCCGATACAGCCGCCACATCTGTTCGTTCGCGTCGGCCCGGATGCTCACCAGTTCGGATACCGAAGGGGCGTCCTGGATGCGGTCGATCGTGGCGACGGGATCCTGCCCCCGGAAGTGGGCGATGTCCCGGTCCGTCAGCACCCCCTCCGTCTTCTCGACCCCGCCGTCCTGCTGCGTGATGATGAGCCGGTTGAAACGGCCGTTGATCATCGTCATCATCGCCTCGAAGAGCGAAGCGTCGGTGCCGATGGTGGCCACCGGGCTCGTCATGATGGCGGTCACGGGAATCTCGGGCGAGAGGCCCTGCGCGATGAGGCGGTCGCACAGGTCGCGCGTCGTCACGATGCCCACGTTCTTGCCGTCGTCCACGACGACGACCGAGCCGACCCGCTCGCGGCGCATGATCTGCGCGGCCTGCCGGGCCGTCGTGCGCGGCCCGCACGTCACCACGTCCCGGTGCACGAGCTGGTGCAGGCGGCGGTTGAACAGCAGGTGCCCCCCGGTCACGTCCACCTCCTTGTCCATGCGGCGGACGTACCGCTTGATGTCGCTCTCGAAGAACGCCTTGACGTCTTCGTTCCGGTCGTACAGCTTGTGGAAGCGGGAGGCTTTCAGCAGGGCGCACACCGTCGGCTCGACGGCTTTGGCCTCATAGATCGCCCCGCTCCCTTTGATCAGCCCCAGCGAGCCAAAGAAGTCGCCCTCGCCGCACTTGTCCAGCAGTCGCTGGTTCTCCAGGTCCATCAGCCGCACCGTGCCCGACTCGACGATGTACAGGCCCTTGTTCACCGTGCTCCCCTGCTCGATGACGACTTCGCCGGTACTGAAGTATTCGATGGAGATGTCCGTGAGCAGGTCGGCGCGCTCGTCCTGCGAAAGCCGGTCGAACGGCGGCGTGTGCTCGATCACCGAACTGATGCGGTCTGCAATGGTGGATGAACTCATGGAGCCTGAGAGGCGGTTGAGGATTACGGTAGGAAACTACGAGACTATGAGACTATGAGACCAAATCCGGTTATACCCTTTAACTACGACTGTCCTTGCGAGGAGCCTAGCGGTCCCCGCGCAGGCGGGGAAGCAATCTCCTGGCAAGGAGCCATTCCTGTGGAGATTGCTTCGCAGGCTGCTAATGACATGAGATGCTGAAACGAGTGATACCCAATCCGAATGAGCCA
>DASSAV010000210.1:0-4913 GCA_035699265.1 Rhodothermales bacterium | reverse complement strand
CTTGTAGCGTCGCACGGCCGTGCGACGCTACGGCTTATCGAATCGGGATTAAACTATGCCTGCCAGAAGGGGTCGCTCAGGTACCGGGTGCCGGTGTCGCACAGGATGGTGACGACGACCCCTTCATCCAGCTCCTCGGCCACCCGGAGCGCAGCGGCAACGTTGGCGCCGGACGAAACGCCGACCAGCAGCCCCTCCTCACGCGCGAGCCGCCGCGTCATCTCGTGGGCGTCCTCTGTGGAGCACCGGAGGTCGCGGTCAACCACCCCTGCGTCGAAAATGCCGGGCAAGATGGCGGTTTCAAGGTGCTTCAGACCCTCCATGCCGTGCAGCGGCGAGTCAGGCTGGAGGGCATAGCACTGGATGCCTTCGTGGAACGCCTTCAGCCGCCGGGCCGTGCCTACGAACGTGCCCGTGGTACCCAGGCCCGCCACGAAGTGCGTGAGGCGCCCGCGCGTCTGGTTGATGATCTCGGCGCCCGTGCCGTCGTAGTGCGCCCGCCAGTTGGCGTCGTTGTTATACTGGTCGGGATAGAAATACCGGTCGGGATCGGCCGTGACGATCCGCTTTACTTCTTGCTGGGCTCCATCCGTACCCTCCATCGCATCGGTAAGAATGAGATCGACGCCGTAGGCGCGGAGGATCTGCTTCCGCTCAGGGGAGGCGTTCGCCGGAAGCGCGATCGCCACCGGGAAGCCCATTGCCGCCCCGAGCATGGCGTAGGCGATGCCCGTGTTGCCGCTCGTCGCGTCGATCAACGTCCTCCCCTCCTCAAGCGCGCCCGAGCGCAACCCTTCCAGCACCATCCGGCGCGCGGCCCGGTCCTTCACCGAACCGCTTGGATTGAGGTGCTCGGCCTTCGCGTAAATGGCGACGGACTCGGGCAGGTGAGCAGCCACCCGGCGGAGACGCAGCAGCGGCGTATTCCCGATCTGCCGTACGACGTCCGGCAGGCCGCGCCGCAGCTTCGTGTCGGCGGCAAGGGCCGGAGCAAGGTCATCTATGACTGAAATTTCCATGGGTGACGGTCAGGTATGGACAACAAAAAACCCCTCTCGGAGAACCGGGAGGGGCAACTTCCACGCAGGTTGCGTTTCAGTAGACGCGGCCTGTTAACGGGTTTGGTCTGACAGGTCCACGCGCGAGTACCCCTCGTCGTCCGGGCGACAACAACAGATACAACAACAAGCGACGTTGTGAATGGGCGTGGACATGCCGCTGTGCAGCAACTTGGGAATGTCTGTTTCGACAGGGGTACGACGAAGGGGAAAGAAAGTTCTTCTCGGACAACGAATCGTAGCGTCGCATGGCCATGCGACGCTACAGGCCATGCGACGCTATGGTTTGGTGCGGCCCTACGGCATGGGCCCATGCACTTCCTCAGGTACGGGCGTAAACGACGAGCGGGCCTCCGGATGGTGAACCTGCCCGCCCAGGTAGGACACCCGCACGAGAACACTGGCTGCCCAGAAAGCCACGACGATGGTCAGGACCGCCAGCCAGCGCGGCGTACCGCGCCTGCGGGTGGCGAGCCCCGCGATGGAGAGCAGCCCCAGAATCGACGTGGAGATCAGGGCGAATATGGCAGCCTCTTCGTGTACTTCGATCATATCATGGCTGACGTCCGCCATATGCTCTACGATTTCCTCCGCCGGCTCACCCGTCAGGTAAACGGCGACGGAAACGAGGGCGGTAACCACGAACACCCACAGGCCGACGTCGACTACGTCGGGCTTGCGCCGCACGGTGCCGTAGACGAGGATCAGCACGCCGACGACGAGGCCGATGCCGGGGATGTGGTTGATCAGGAGATGGAGGTGTGCGCCGTTCATGCGGGTGCAATGTTGGTGGTGAAGATTATATTGGATCTTTGATACACTGGCTTGCGCGAGTCTACGAGACGATGAGCCGAGGAGCCTAAGAGTCCCTAACAGAACTGGCGATTTGGAAGCCAAAAGTACGCAGGCTAAAGACCTGCGGCTACAGGACAGAGGTTCTGATAGGGATTCTAAGAACCTACGGACGCCCGGCTGCCGCGAATCTACGAGACAAAGCGTTTAAGAACCTACGAACGCCCACACCCTCACACGCCCAAACACTCCCACATACCTACCCTCCTACCCTCCTCGTCTCGTAGATTCATAGTCTCCGCGAAGCGAAGCGCCTCCTCACGGCTGCTTCGGCTCCGTCTCGTTGCCCCAGAGGTTCGGATCGCTGCCCATGGCTTTGCGCCAGGCGTCGCGCCAGCGGTGGAGCTCGACGGGGCCGATGAACGGCATGGGCTTCCGGCCCGCCCGGTCCGGCAGCGGCGGGAAGACCTTGTGCGGCTCCGTCTGGTACCAGTAGGCGACCGATGCGAGGTCGAGCGTCAGATTGTTGTTGTGCCCGTGCTCGATGGTGAAGCGCAGCGACTTGTCGAAGTAGATCGGGTCGGTGATGTTGAAGCGGTAGACGTGCGTGCGCCCCAGCCAGCCCACGTCGTTGTTCAGTCGGGCGTAGCCGTAGTAGGGGTGCGAGAACGGCTCGTTCGGCGACCAGGACGTGTTGAAGTAGTCCTCCGTCCCCGTCCCGTGCAGGGTCGGCGTGGTGTCCCCGTCGATGAAGATCATGTCGTCGCCCTCGCCGTACCACATGGGGGTCGGGGAATGGACGTAATAGTTGACGCCCACGAACTGCCCCTTGCCCTCGATATCGGCGAAGAGATAATTGTCCTTTCCCGTCGGGTTGTTGCCCTGCGGCCCCAGCACCGCCCATTCGTTCTCACCTCCGGGCAGGGCGTCGGTGATCTCGCGGTGGTACCAGGCGTGGAACCGGCCCATGTCCTCCGGAAGCGCGTCCATCGCCACGTAGTCCACGTAATAATAGAAGGCGTCGATGTCCCGGCCGGTATCGTTCTCGATCTCGATGCGCGCGCCTTTCGAGAAGGGCATCACGAAGTAGCTCACCATCGCCCGGCCCTGGCGCGGCCCGGCGGCCAGCGGCAGCGACGAGAAGTTGTAGCTCTCGTCCCACCCCTGCCCGAAGAACGGGCCGATGGGGGACTCGACCGACGGGTTCGTCTCGCCATCCCAGTACATGCGGAGGATGATGTCGTTGCGGCTGAGCGCGGGCGGCGGCGGCGCGATGGTGACCCAGATGTGCGTGATCATGCCCGCGCCCGGGACTTCAAAGATCGTCCGCCGCTCGCCGTCTTTGATATGCTCCAGGCGGTCGTTGTTTCCCCCGGAGCGGTCGTAGCTGCTGACACGCCGGTTCTCGACGCCATCATGGATGCGGGCCAGGTCGAGCAGCGTGCCGTTAGCCGCCTGTCCCTTTACCTGGGCAGGCGAGATGCACAAGAGCAGGAGCGCGCCGCAGAGCAGGCGCCCATAGGTCAGGTGTAGCCGTCCTTGCATGGTCGTGTGGGTGAGTGAGAAGGAGGTTCGTACGTCGGATAATACGTCCCGGCATGTTACGATGCGAGACCGGCAAAGCTACCGTGCGGCGCACAAAGTGGATAGAGGTATTGTCGGTTACCGGTGGATAGTTGTCGGTTGGGTGATGGCACGAATGGCACACATTTGCCGGGATTCTTTGTACCGGAGTTGGATTTCACAGTTTTTGGGGCGTTTTGGGGGTTCTGGATGGCACACCTGGCACAACTCTGGTCCGTTGTCGGTGGTCAGTTGTCCGTTGTTGGTTGTATTCGGTGGCCGGGGTCGATGGCACAGGTCTGGTTGAAAGTTGAAGGTTAGAAGGTTGAAGGTTCTTTGGTTGCGGGTTGGGCGTGTATGGGTTGCGGGTTGCACAGATTGCACGCGGAACGGGTGGTTTTCGGGTGCATGGCACAACTGGCACAGGTTTGACCGGATTATTCGTGTGCTGGTCGAATCCAGCATTTTACTGACGTTCAGGGTGATTCGGATGGCACACATGGCACAGGTTTACACTTGATCCGTTGTCCGCTGGCAGTGAGGGGGCGATGCATCTTGGAGGGGTATGCGGGCGTGCCGGTCTCGTGGGATCTGGCCGTTGTGGGTGGTTACCTTTCCTGTCGGATGCATCGCCCCTACAGGGTAGAGGCGGTTCGGTCAGCATGTCAAAGAACGGGGCGCGGGTGGAGGGCTCCGGTTTTCTGGATCGTATGTATGAAAGCATGTGTTGCTGAGCAAGGTTATTTTTATAACCTTGACATTCTCGGGCGCCCCACCCCCTGCAATGCATCGCCCCATTACGGGCAACCATCTTCAACTCACGGCAATGGACGGCAACTGACCACAGACAGTGGTGCTTTTTTCTGCGCGGTACTTTACGTTACAGACCCGCAGCTTTCCTCCCACACCCGAACGCAATACGGTAGCATCCCATGCGCATCTCCGGACTGCTCGCTCTTCTTGCTCTGCTCCTCACCGGTGCCCTGACTCCTCTGATGACGGCCTCCGCAGCCTTGCCGCCCATGCGTTCATCCGTAACACTGGCCAACCTGCGCACCGAATACAAGACGAACCCCCTCGGCATCGACGCGCGGCTGCCCCGGTTTAGCTGGGAGCTGCGGTCGAGTGAACGGGGCGTGGTACAGTCCGCCTACGAGATCCGGGTGAAGGACGAAACGCCTGGCTCGAAGGACCGGGGCCAGACGGTCTGGAACACCGGCAAGGTCGCGTCCGACGCCTCCATTCAGGTTGCCTACGCGGGGCAGAACCTGGAGTCCGGCCACCGCTACGTCTGGCAGGTCCGGGTGTGGGACGGCGACGGGGAGGCCACCGCCTGGAGCGAACCGGCGTCGTTCGAGATGGGAATGCTGGAGCCGTCCGACTGGCAGGCGCAGTGGATCACGCCTGCCTGGGACGAGGACACCACGAAGTCGGTCCCCCCCGCCCTGCTCCGCTCCACCTTCAACGTGGACGGGCGCATCGCCTCGGCGCGGGCCTACG
>DASSAV010000209.1:0-15102 GCA_035699265.1 Rhodothermales bacterium | reverse complement strand
CTATGCGAAGCAAATCCAGGCACCACACCCGTATGGCCGATTCTCATCCTCGCTCTTGATCAGCCCACTACAGATTATACCAAATCCGGTTATTCACTTGACGAATGCTAAAAGCGAAGGAAGCTCGCCTCCCTCCTGCCTCTCATCGAATCGTGGATCCGCGCGCCGGATGAATCCCCGCGCGTTGAGCGAGTGGCGCAACACCGAAACAGTCCCGAGCTGCCGCCCGACCCTGGCGCGCCGCTCGGTCCGATGCGTGGGCCGGGAAGGGGATTCGCGCGTTTTGATTCCCCTCGTCCTTTCCCCCTCTCCCCCTTTCTCCCTCTCTCCTTCAGCCGCCCTTCTTTGGTCCTTTCTTGGGCGAGCAAGAAAGGACATGCCCCCAGGGAAGCACATCCCGAACACAACCGCACCCCCGAACGAAACGGTTCATCCGGATTTGGTCCGAATAGGCGCAGGGTTGAGCTGGAGCACGGCTCGCAGCGCCAGTCCATCAGAGGACGTGAAGATCGATGGGCCATAATGCAACGGGGGCATTGCCTTAAGGGCTTGGTTCCGTACTGTAGATGCGGATGGCGGCAGAGCGGCCGCCGCGTTGCGGAACGGCCACGTAGAGCCTGCGCCACTCCGGCACGAACAAAGCCGTACGGGCACCTGGAGCCGTCTGCACTTGTCCGAGCGAGCGGTAGGTGTCGGCGTCAACCTGCTCGACGACCGCGACTACGCCGCCGCCGCCGGTTATGTAAATCCGTTGCGCCGGGCCGTCGTAAAAGATGTCATCTGCATCGCCCGCTGTCGCAAGCGCTGCTATGATCTTACCTGTCTCGGTATCCAGGATGAGCAGGCGGGCCGGCAGGCGTGTGCCGACGAACAGGCGGTGGTCGGGCTCGTCAAGAGCCATGGGGTAGTTGGCGCCCGCCCGTGCGAGCGGCCATTCGGCAATCGTTTTACCGCGATCCCGGTCCACGACCACGACGCGGCGAGTCGAGGGTACGTTGACGAAGATCCGGCTGCCTGACGCTTCCAGTTGGAAGGATTCAGGATGCCCCCCGACTCCGATCTCGACTAACGCTGTATCCTCCCCCGCACTCAGGACCGCCAGCGCACCGTTTCGCCCGGTCCCTTCGCCCACAAAGATGTGCCCGCCCGTGGAGTCAAAGCGCACATTGTCCGGGTCGGATCGGAGTGGTACAGTCTGCAGCAATCGATAGGTGTCTGCATCGTAGATGGCGGCGGACGCCCCGTCGCCGTTGGTCACCACGAGGCGGCTTCGGCCGGGCAGGTAGACGACCCCCTGCGGTTCCCGCAAGCCTTCAATCGTATGCACGTCCCGACCGGCCTCGAGGTCGATCACTTCCACTGTGTTGTTGCCGAGGGCGGCGACGAACAGGCGCTTTCCCTTGAGATCCACATCGAGATGATCGATTCGCCCTCCGACGCCTGGCATCTCTATGGCACCTACCTGGCGGAGGGCGTTCGTCTGCACCCCCTGTGAAGCGCAGCCGCAAGCGAGCAGAATGGGGAAAACGAGAGCAAGCCGTGCGATCATAGAGTAAGCCCTCTCGCCGAAGCTTCATGGGGTGCCAGGGTATCCAACGCACACGACCCCGAATGCGCTTTACTTTTCTGCAATGCCGAAGGCTGCTCTGCGCCGAAGGCATCACTCAATGGGAATGCTGCCCCGCTGGGCCGGTCTGGTCCAGCGCCGCCCGTAATCCCTGCGCCAGGTTCTCGGCCGGGCCGACACCCCAGTAGTGCAGGAAAAAGATGCGCGGCTGCTCGTGTACCATGTGGTTGTGGACGGCTACCACTTCGATCCCGTGGTCGACGAGCGCTTTGATGACGGGCGCCACTTCATGCTCCAGCATGGTGAAGTCGCCCGCAACGGCGGCGTGCTCGGGGGTCCCCTGCCAGGCCGCCCACGTGTTGAACCCCATGAAGGCGTCTACGGGCGTCCCGTGTGCCGTCAGCTTCACGTCCGGGCGGCTGATCGTGACCTTGTACACACCCGCGTTCGCCTTGCCCTCGTGTCCGAGGATAGCGGCGATCTGTTGCGTGTCCAGCGTGTTCTCGACGGCGGCCGCCTGAGCCGCGGATGGGTTTCCCCCGCGCAGTTCGGCAATCTCGTCGAAGACCGCCTTCACGCCGCTTGCGAGTTCCTCTTCGGAGCCGGAGCCGCCGATGTGCATGAACATGACGTGCGGCTCCTCTCGAACGAAGTGATTGTGGAGACCCGTCACCGTCAACCCGTGATCGGTCAAGACCTTCTCGACGGGGCCGATCTCGTTCTCCTTGACGACGACGTCGCCCATGACAGCCACACTGGCGCCGCTTGGCATAAACGCGGCCCAGCTCCCCAGTCCCATCGCCGGAATGATGTTGAACCCGTCCACTACGACGTGCAGACCGTTCTGGGGTACGGTGACCTTGTACTCCCCGTTCTGCGCCACCCCTTTCATCCCGGTCACCCGCTCGATGGCGGCGACGTCCAGTTGCCGCGCGGGTTGGGCGTGGACGCTGGGTGCGGTGCAGGCCAGGAAAACGCACAACGTTGTACCGAGGAGGAATAGACGCGCGTGCATGCTGAAGCCTCCGATCATGCTGGTGGGGTGCATATTGTACTGGACGGAAGGATGCCGTGATCCGCGCTCAAGCGCCGCCGCGTCGATTCTTCTACCGGGTGACGCTCGGGCTCAAGGGCGCACGCACCGTAAACGCGATGTGGATCACGTCGTCGATCGGCACCATCATCAGCCGGGGCCGCTTCACCTTGTAGTCCGACAGCGCTACGTCAAACGTACCCTGGCCCTCAAACACGCCGCCGTCGCTCGTGACCTGTACGGGCACTTGGACCGGGCGCGTCTTCCCGTGAAACGTAAGATTCCCCTGGACATTCCAGGTGCCGGCCGCGCCCGGCGCGATGGTCGTCGACACGAAGTGCACGTCCGGGTAGTAGTCCACATCCACGGCGTCCAGCATGTTGGAATCCCGGTTGCCGTTGCCGCTGTCGAAGCTCTCTATTGGAACGATGATTTCGATCCGGCTGTTCTGCGGCTGCGCCAGGTCAACGACGAGCGGGCCCGACACACGGTGGCTCACGCCGGTAAAATCGTGCAGCACGGCGCTGCCCGTGTAGGAAATGACACTGTTCTCCGCGTCGATCTGGGTCGAAACGGGCTGAGCCGTTAGGGAAAGGAGGCTCAGGCTCCACAGGGCACACAGGCATGTCAGGCTGCGCATAGGGGTACCTCTTCGGTTTGAAGACTAATAGATGGGCAGCACGATCGAAATCATGGCGGCCGTCAGCGCGCCGTACGTAACCCATCCGACGATTCGGTGTGTCCGAATCCGGCTGTCGTAGGCTTCCGGACTGTTCGCGTGGGCCGCCCACCGGCCCAGCCACGGCTGGGCCATCATGCCCGCGAAGTGGATGATCGCCAGGTAGCGGTGGATCTTGATGGAGCTGATCCCCTCTCCGTAACGCCGCGCCGGGGGCGCCAGCAGGGACAGGCTCGCGGTCAGCGAATACAGCCCGAACGTGGTGTAGCCCATCACCTTGTGGATCGGCTCCAGGCTCGCGTAGTGCGCTTCCCGGTTGGTGTAGATCAGGGTGCCCGTGATGACCTGCGCCGTCATGGCGCCCCACGTCAACAGCCCCAGCCGCGGATGCCACGAAAGCATCCGGTGCCGCGTCCGCAACTCCGTCCGCCGCGTCGACGGCGACAACCCGATCTCCCGCAGCAGCCCGTGCCGCCCCCAGAAAATCTTCGTCACCAGCGGCATGTTCTCCGGCAGGCTGTCCGTCGGACTGCTCGCCATCACCGGCGCCGGCGCGGACATCCCGGACGGCTCGAATATGCCGGGGGCATCGGGCACCTCCGGCAGAGCCGCCAGCACGAATTCGGCGTCGCGGTGAAAGGCGTCGCTCCAGTTCGGGATCAACGATGCAGGCTCCGCCTGACCTTCTGCCAGCTCGAGTGGCTGGCACAGGTCGCACAGCTCCGCCGCCGCACGTCCGGGAAGCAACGGCAGGAAAAGCGCGGCCAGAACGAATGTCACGGCGCGCGCCTGGCTCCGGTACGAATGCAGCATAGATCAGCCCTTATCGATGGTGACGATGTCGCCGTCTCGGCTCACAGAGTATTCCCGGAGCGCTCTGGGGGCGGGACCCGCCACCGGCTGCCCCGAGGTGTCGTACTGGGATCCGTGCCCGGTGCTACGTTGTGAGCAGAGGAATCTCCCGTTGCTGAAGCTCGTTACGGCATTGCCCTGGTGCGTGCAGATGCTCGTGAAAGCCCGAATGGTCGTGCCGTCGACGTTTGCCGCGATGATGTGGTCATCCCCGAGATACACGAAGCCACCCTTGCTGGCTAGCGCCGAGGCGCTCGCCTTCGTCAGATCGAGGGTGATCGTGTTGCCGCTCGTCTCGACCCCCCCGTCGGGCGTGTTGCTTTCAGTCCCGCCGTCCACCGGATTGTCTCCGCTGCACGAAGCAATCGATATGCCAAGCATGGCCAGGACGGCCGGGGCACAGGCCGACCGGAGAAAATCGCGCCGCGAGCAGCCGTCACAGCCACCAAGCACACTGGTTTGATCCTCCGGGAGTACGGGAAGAAGATGTTCCATGCTGATCTCTACCTCAAGTGGAAGGAAATAACGCGCCTGCGTGGTAACGAATGTCGTTGCAACGAATATAGCTACGCAATCGTACTACTTCTATAGCAGATCAGCAAGGCAAAAGAAAATACCCCAAAAAAATATTGACAATTTACGCCCCGATGCACATGGTGGCGTGACCCTCCCGCCACCTCCTGCCATCCCGAACCCCGCTCCATACCCGATCAGGCACCCCAAGCATCTCTCGACCCCCCATACCCCACCCCCCAATCCCCACACCTCCCTATTGCTCCCGTTCCTTCTTTCCTGCTCTCCCCCACACCCCCTTTCCTCGTTTCCTCGTTTCCCCGTTTCCCCGTTTCCTCGTTTCCTCCATTCTCCCTTTCCCCCATTCCCCCTCTCCCCCCGTCCCCACACCCCTTTCTCGAAATCTAAAGCCGCCGCTCTTGCCAGAGATGCGCAGATCTGGTACACTGTACACAGAAACATATCCCCCACAAAACCGAACGGCTCCGATGAAGCGTAGTATCCTGATGTTTGCAATTGCCCTCTCCAGCCTCGGCCTGGCCGCTGCTGTCCCGGGCGGATGGGTCGACCTGTTCGACGGAAAGACGATGGATGGTTGGCATCTGAAGGCGGTCCACGGCGGTAGAGGCGGAATCTGGACTGTCGAGAACGGCGCCCTCGTCGCCAACCAGGCCGCCGACCACACCGGCGGCCTCATCGGCACCGACGAGACGTACTCGGATTTCGAAATCACCCTCGAGTTCCAGGCGGACTACCCCGTCGATACCGGTCTCTTCCTGCGCACCCGCGAGGACGGCATGGGCTACCAGGTTACGCTCGACTACCGTGACGACGGCTTCGTCGGCAGCCTCTACGCACCCGCCGAAGGCGGATTCCTCGTGCAGTATCCCGACTGGCGGAAACTGATCAAAGAGACGGGATGGAACACACTCCGGGCGCGCATCGAAGGCCAGCCCGCCCACGTCCAGGCCTGGCTCAACGGCGTGCAGACCCTCGATTTCACCGACAGCCTCGATCGCTACCCCCGCGAGGGCTACGTCGGTCTCCAGGTTCACGGCGGTGAAGGCGCCTGGGGCGCCGACAGCCGCGCCCGCTTCCGCAACATCAAGCTCCGCAAGCTGGACGATTGACCCCCATGAACCTGGACCGCCGCCAGTTCCTCGGCGCCGCCGGCGGCGCCCTGCTCGCCTCGCTCCTGCCCGCCCCGGCACGTTCCGACGCCCGGGGCCGGGCCGCCGGGCCCAAAGTGGGCATGTGCGACTGGAATCTCGGCAGATCAGCCAACCCCGACGACATCCCGAAAGCCGCGGCGGCAGGCCTCGATGGGGTGCTGGTCAGCGTAGGCACCGCGCCCGACGATATGCCGCTGCGCGACCCGGCCGTCCGGGAAAAGTACCTCGAACTCGGCGAGCGGTACGGAATCAGCTACCCCTCCGTAGCCGCAGGCCAGATCCTGAACGAGATCCCGCTCAAAAGCGAGCCGCAGTCGGCCGTCTACGTCATCGACGCCGTAGAAGCCGCGAAGGCGCTCGGCGGGCACGACATCCTGGTCGCCTTCTTCAGCGACGGCGACCTCCGGCTGAAGGATGCCGAAGGCAACCTCCGCAACACCAGCAACGGGCCGTATAAAGAGTACGCGCTCGACGAGCGCGGCGTGCAGCGCGTCGTGGAAGCCCTCCGCCAGATCGCCCCGCGCGCGGAGGACGCAGGCATCGTACTTGGCCTCGAAAACACCCTCACCGCGAGGCAGAACCTGGACATCCTGGAGCGCGTCGCCTCGCCCATGGTCCAGGTCTACTACGACGTAGGCAACTCCACCGCCTACGGCTATGACGTCCCCACCGAACTGCGCCTGCTCGGCAACGACCGCATCTGCGAGATCCACATCAAGGAAACCCTCGGCATGGATGATCCCCAGTGGGGCCTCCTCGGCGGCCCCACGACCGGCGGGGTCGACTGGCAAGGCACCGGCCAGGCCGTCCACGACATCGGCTACGACAAGTGGTTCATCCTCGAGACCAGCGGCCGCGAAGGCCGGTTCGAAGAAGACACCCGCGCCAACGTAGCCTTCGTCAAACAACGCTTCGGCTAAAAGCCGCAGGGCAGGGGAGAGGCTGCCACCTCCTCCACACCAGCGCTCCTCCACCTCCGCACCCACACTCTGAACCAGCACCCTCCACAACCTCCTGCCATGTCGAGCACTTCGACTTCGCTCAGGACAGGCTCCGTCGAGACACCCCACACACCAGCACCAACGAAGTAGAACTACTCCCCCGAACCCCTACTCTTCCTTTCCCCCATTTTTCCTCTCCCCCATTCTTCCTTTCCCCCATTCTTCCTTTCCCCCTTTCCCCCACTCCCCCTCTCCTGAAGCCATCTCCCTGTATTTCAAGTTCGTAACAGAATAGACAATTCTGGTATCCGGGCTCGACTATGTGAGCACGGCTGCCTTACATACAGCGCGTTGACGCTTCGATTCTGGGCATCGTTGCACAACCGAGGTAATCTCATGGCGGCAGACGACGTTTCTGTGCTGGCGCAAGAAGCCGGCCTCTCTCCTCTCTTAACGCGCATCGCACTCATCCTGTCCGACATTGAGGGGGATGAAAAAGCGCGCCTCTTCATCGAATCCATCCAGAACGACGTGGTGGACCCCCTCGTGGACGAGGACGTAGCCCCAATACGCCGCCTCAACCGGCAGACGCTGAACCTGGCCTGACCGGCTTGCAACGGCGGGACGATGGGTCGCACCCGTAGGCCTGCACAGAACGTGCAGGTCCGATGGTTCCCCATGGCCCCCACACCCCGTCGAGCACCAGGCGCCCAACCACCCCGCCCGTCAAAACAGGGCGTAAATGAACGGAGCCAGCGCCGAACCCTGCACCAGGACGATCAGCAGGCTGATCAGAAGCAAAAACACCACGATAGGCGTCAGCCACCATTTCTTGCGCGTCCGCAAAAACTCCCACATCAAAGCAGCATTAGAACGCCTTGCCATACCCGTATCTCCCTTTTACAAACTCCCGACTCAAAGATAAGGCGGCCCACTCCTCCCCCAAAAACCCTCAACCCACCTACCCCCAACACAACTGCTAACTGCCCACTGCTAACCGTTAACTGCTTCAGAAAGGCCGGTCCGGCCGCGTCGCCGGACCCTCCGGCTCCACCGGCTCCCAGTAAGAATCCCGCCCCGGCTCCGCCCCCAGCGAGAGACCCCCGCTACTGAACCGCCGCACGAAGAAACCCACCGGCGTCATCACCAGAAAAAACGCGAGCGCAAGGATAACGTACGTCGAAACCACCGACAGCGCGCCCGCCGCCTTCATCCACGCCCGTTCCACCGGCGCCAGCGCACGCGGGGTGACCGCCGCAACGAGGAGCAGCAATGCTCCCGCGCTCGACAACACGTACCCCGGCCACCGGCCCTGCCACAGCAGATACCCGCCGAGACAGACCAGCGGCACGGAAACCACCGCCGCAAACTTCCGCAGTTCCCGCGTACTCTTCCACGTCAGCTCCCTGTCCCCTCCGCCGTCAGGCCACCACGCCACCCCACCCCCCGCCAGATGCTCACTCATACCAGATCCGGTCGTTTACTGCTATACCCGTTTTCCGAAGCCAGTGTACATCGGAGACTACTTCCACCGCTACGTCATCCCGATCTCCCAACCTTCAAACCTTCAACCTTCAAACCCCCTTCACGATCAGTCCAGCTCAACGGCCGGAAAAGCCTCCCGCTCCTCCGCTGTCCCGCGCTGTACCCCCTTCCGCAAAATACACCCCTCCAGCACCAGCACGTCCATCTCCGTCCCCATGAAACACCGGTACGCATCCTCCGGCGTACACACGATCGGCTCTCCGCGCACGTTGAACGAGGTATTGACCACCACTCCGCAGCCAGTCAGCTCCCTGAACGCCCGCAACAGCCGGTAAAAACGCGGATTCCGCTCCGCGTCCACCGTCTGGATCCGCGCCGAACAGTCCACGTGCGTCACCGCCGGGATGTCGCTGCGGACCACTCCCAGCCGGTCCAGCCCCGCCAACTCCTCCGCTTCCTCCGTCAACGGCAGCCGCCGCTCCGCCCGCACCGGCGCCGTCATCAGCATGTACGGGGAGGGCGCGTCCAGGTCGAAGTACGCAGCCGCCTCCTCCGCCAGGACCGCCGGTGCAAACGGGCGAAACGACTCCCGGTTTTTGATCTTCAGGTTCACCTTCCGCTGGGTATCGGCCCGGCGGGCGTCCGCGAGGATCGAACGGGCGCCGAGCGCGCGCGGCCCGAACTCCATCCGCCCGCTGAACCACCCCACCACCTCGCCCGACGCAATGGCCTCAGCGGCCGCACGCAACACCTCGTCTTCCGTCGCCCGCTCGTACGGAATCCCCCGGCTGCGCAGCCAGGCCTCGATCTCCTCGGTCGTGTAGGCCGGACCCAGCAGCGAGCCCCGCTGCCGGTCGTGCGTTCCGTCGGCCCGCCGGGACCGGTCCAGCACTTGATGCCACGCGAAGAGCGCCGCCCCCAGCGCGCCCCCCGCATCTCCGGCGGCGGGCTGCACCCACATGCGGTCGAAAATACCCTCCCGTAAGATCCTGCCGTTGCCCACGCAGTTCAGCGCCACCCCGCCCGCCAGGCACAGGTTCCGCTCGCCCGTCTCCCTGCGCACGTGCCGCGCCATCCGTAGCATCACCTCCTCCGTCACTGCCTGCACAGATCCCGCCAGGTCCATGTCTCGCTGCGTCAGCAGCGCCTCCGGCGTGCGCGGCGGCCCCCCGAAGAGCCGGTGGAACCGCTCCGACGTCATCGTCAACCCCTGGCAGTAGTTGAAGTATTCCATGTTCAGCCGGAACGAGCCGTCCTCCTTCAGGTCCATCAGTTCGTCCAGGATCAGCCCCATGTACCTCGGCTCGCCGTACGGGGCCAGGCCCATCACTTTGTACTCCCCCGAATTGACCCGGAACCCGGTGTAATAGGTAAACGCCGAGTAGAGCAGGCCCAGCGAATGCGGGAACCGCAGCTCGTGCCGCAGCTCGATCCGGTTGCCCGCACCGACACCCCACGAACTCGTCGCCCACTCCCCGACGCCGTCCATCGTAAGGATGGCCGAACGCTCGAAGGGCGACGGGAAAAAGGCCGACGCGGCGTGCGACTGGTGGTGCTCCGGGTAAAGCAAATCCCCGTCGAAGCCGGTCTCTTCGGCGATCAGCCGCCCCATCCACAGCTTCTCCTTCAGCCACTGCGGCATCGCCTTCATGAAAGACGACAGACCCCGCGGCGCGAACGTGAGGTACGTCTCAAGCAGTCGCTCGAATTTCAGCCACGGCTTTTCGTAAAAAGCGACGTGCGCGATCTCCCCATGCCCGATCCCCGCCTCGCGCAAGCAGTACGCCACTGCGTGCCTCGGAAACCCCGCGTCGTGCTTCCTCCGCGTAAACCGCTCCTCCTGCGCCGCCGCCACGACCTCCCCGTCCCGCAGCAAACAAGCCGCCGAATCGTGATAAAAAGCCGAAATCCCCAGAATAAACGTCGAAGCCATAAATGCCCGCTAATACCAACCACTCACCTCGGCAGGGACGCACCGCCGGGGCCTCCGCCCGCATTTTCAAAGCAAACACTCCACCCCCCGCCCAAACCCCTAAACACAACCGCTAACTGCCAACTACTAACTGTTAATTCCCCTCAGCAGCTTCACCATCCTCGGATCCGCCTGCCCCCTGCCCACCAGCGGCTCCAGCAGGCTCCGGGCATCTTCCGGGCGCCCCGCCCGCGTATACGCAAGCGCCAGGTAATAATACACGTCCCCGAGCTGCTCCGGCGTAAGCTGCGCCCCCTGAACCCCGCTCTGCATGGTGATGCACAGCGGTTCATGCGGCACTGATCAATCTTAGTTGTGTGACTATGTTGCAACGAGGGCAGAATATCAGCAATCAGAGCTTGCATCTTGTTGTGCTAAAATTAATAATGCTCTTGGATCACTTAGGAAGCGTGAACAAGTTGGAGGTTAGTCCGACTCCCACGGTGGACTAAGTAGGAATAAATCCATCAGTAATAAAATTATTTACCAACTTTTTGAGTGGGTCTATTCCTGTATCTATACTTCTAAATTGCTAACGTTATGAGTGGCAAGTACAGGTTGGGAAATGGTGATGTCCTACAAGCATTAGGAATTGTAATTATTATTGCTCTGGGAGTTGAGGTATCGATGCTGGCGTATCAGAATCACCAACTCAGAACCAGGCTTGTAGATATTCAAAATTCTACACTTGCCCAAACTCCGCCTTCAATAGAATATCTAAAGCCCGGAGCAAGATTAAAGCCGATTTCAGTTTATACTCCACAAGGAGAAGAGGCAAAACTCACATACCAGGATTACAATAAGAGGTATTTGGTTCTTGTATTCACTACGACCTGCCCGTTCTGTGCCGCCACTCTACCTCATTGGAGTGATATAGTGAAGGCTGCTTCAGGATCGAGCCCAAACCTGGAGGTCATTGGTGTATCCCTCGACGACCCCAAGACTACGGTGCAGTGGCTTCAGGCGAAGAAGCCCCCATTCAGAGTAGTATGCGCTGAAAGAAACCGATTTCGTGACGAATATATCTCATCTAGCGTACCGCAAACCATACTGGTCGAAGGAGACAACGACGGAGGGAGGGTTGAAAAAATATGGGTGGGTGAGCCTTCTGCATCAAGTCTGGATGAAATTAAACAATCATTGGGTGTCATTTCGGCATCTGTACAGTAGATATCACACCACAACCTACGGAGGCAGATCATGAAACGTATTAAGGGACGGATCGCTGCATGTGTGTTTGGTATGGGGGTTATACTGATGGCGGGGGCTCAAATCGCTGCGACGTCGAATGTTTCCCAATCATCAGCGATTCCGTTGCCATTCTGCAATGGCTGTCAGCAGGCAACTAATACCCTATGCTATTGTCCTGGGAACCCAGATTTTACATCAACATGTGCTGAATGGCTCAATGGGACGGACCATTGCCCTTGAATTCGACCACCGCTTAGTTGCAGGAGTTGACTTCTGAACCGATTTAATTTGAGTGGGATGGAGGTGAAAGCCCCCGTCCCACTCAAATTTTGGCTTCTCGATTCAAAGATCGCCGTAATGACCTGATTTCCCGACCGAACACATCTACAACCTAACCCGCTGTTCACCTTTACAACCCGTGCGAAAAACAATTGCGGCCCGAAAGGAACCACCGCCGGCCGCCGAAAGAGTCACTGTTTTGCGGCGGTTGGTGGTCCATCGTCCGCGGTCGATACGTTTTTGAATAGCCTCTAGCAACTACTCTACACCTCATAATCGCTCGTTCTCCTTCCCGGTAATCCGCCCCGCCGTAGCGGATCGCCTTGCTCGCCATCTCTTCCATCAACGTCGGCCCGCCGATGTCGCCCGAGCCGCCTGCCGGATTCGGCGTACCCACCACAGAGAAGATCAGGTTGCGGAGCAGCAGCGTGGTCTTGAAACGTTGCAGCCACAGATACGCCTCCACAACCTCCCGCCGCTTCCCCGCCGATTGCGTCGAACCCACCCCGTAGATGCCGTAATACTCATTCTGCCCCATGTACACGATGAACAGGTCGGGGTCGTAGCGGACGAGTTCGCGGACGAGTTCCAGAACGGCGTAACTGTTCGTCGCCGTGATCGCCGTGTTGATCACCTCGACCCTCTTGTCCGGGAAGGCCGCAGCCAGCCGGTCGTGCAGCAGCCAGGCCGGCGTCGCCTGGTATTCGTACGGGAATCCCGCCGTCGTTGAGGCCCCCAGCAGAAACACCCGGATCGTGTTCGGCTGCTTCTCGACCTCGAAATAATCCTCCGCCCCCTTCTGATAATAGAACTGGTCGACCCCGAAGAAGCGCTTGCCGACGCGCTGGTTCATCGTATAGAACGCCTGCCCATTGCGTTCGACCTGCGCCACCGCGCGCATGTCTCCCCCATAGTCCACACCCCGGAGGACGAGTTCGAGCACCGCCAGCAACAAAAAAGGCAGACACGCCGCCCCAACCCCCACCAGAACGCGCTTCATACAACCAGCAAGACACGGCCCGAAACTGGCCCGTTAAGTCCATCAAAATCATAAAATAAGAACAAACCCCCTGTCCCCCAACTCCCGCCCCCTCTCTCCCTCTCCCCCTTTCCCAGAACCCGTCGAATCACGGCCCGAGCGCCGGGTGGAATCCCCGCGCGGTTGAGCGAGTGGCGCCCGAGATACCCTCGAATGATCGCCATCCCTCACGCGCCGCTCGGTCGATGTGCGCGCCGGGAAGGGGATTCGCGCGTTTTGATTCGATGCGCCCTTCTTTCGTTCTTTCTTGGGCGAGCAAGAAAGGACATCCCCCAGATAAGCACATACACGCAAGAAAGGCACACCCCCAAAAAAACCCATGCCAAACCCCCCAAAAATCCCGCCCTCCAGAAGGTTATAAAAATAACCTTTCCCCCAGAAACACTTCTCCGTACCCTGACACCCCGAACCCACAGCGTAAACCAACCCCTCCCTGGAGGGAGGTGGCCCGCCAGGGCCGGAGGGTGTCCTGCAAGCTGAGCACAGGCATACACCCCCAGTCACTGGCGTGACAGCCCCCTCCAGAGCCTGCCCCGGACTTGATCCGGGGGGGGCGGTTGACCCAACATACCCGAATCCAAAATCTAAAATCGAGAAGGGGATCATGGAAGCGAAAGAAACAACCACCCTCACCCAAGAAGCCGCCCGCGAGCGCGCCGCCATGAAAGCAGGCATCCTCTGGGCCCTCTCCCAGGGCATGAACAGATCCGCCGCAGCCCGCCACAACAGCGTGCCCCGCCGCACCCTCTACAACTGGATCAAAACCGACGAAGAGTTCCGCGATAAAGTAGAGGAAGCCGAGCACCTCGTAGTAGACGAGATGGAGTCGATCGCCGCGCGCGCCGCGCGCAAAGCAGAAGAGGACCCCCGCTACCTGCGCGCGCTCTTCTTCTGGCTCGAGTGCAAAGCAAGCTGGATCGAAGCCCGTCACACCCGGAAAGAAGCCGCAGCCGTGCCGGGGGGACCCGCCCGCGCCAGAAGCCGCAAGCGCCCCGCTCACGCCGACCCCGGCCTGCACGGCAGCGACGCACTGAGCACCTACGACGACGCGGACCCCTGCCGCCGCAACCGCCCCGACCCCGCCGAACGCGAACGCCAGCTCGAACGAGAGCTGGAACACGCCCGATCCACGGCTCCCCAACCTTCAACCTTCAAACCTTCAACCTTCAACCCGGAATCCCCGAGCGGCGACAGTTCCCCCGTCCACGTGAACAGAGTTGTGCCATCTGTGCCATTGCAACCCGACTTGACCACCGCACCCGTAGGGGCGCAGTGCGCTGCGCCCGCTCCCCGGCCCGTCGCACCCGCACTCCCCGCCGGCACACGAACAAACTCCGGCGAATGTGTGCCAAGTGTGCCATCCCAATCCGCCCAAACAGCCCAGAAAACGCCAGAATCCACCGACACAGAGAAGAAAACACGCAAATGTGTGCCAGTTGTGCCATCCGAATCCAACCTCTCCCGCTCTCCCGCTCGCCCTTTCCCCCTTTCCCCCTCTCTCAAACCCGTGCCATCCCCAACCCGAATCCAAAATGAGGACCTGAACGCCTGGCACAGAAGCCGAGCGCGCGCCGCCATGATCCGCCGCCTGTCACCTCAGCCACGCACACAACGAACAACCAACAACTGACCACTGACCACTGACCACAAACAACTTCCCTATCTTCCATACCCACCCCAACCCTCAAGCAGATACATGGCGAAAAAAGAAACACTGATCGTCTCCATCTCCGGCATCCGGGGCATCTTCGGAAGCGGACTCGACCCCGCCGTCATCGTCCGGTACACCTCCGCCTTCGGCACCTGGTGCAAACGGCAACAGGGCGGCGCAAACGCTCGGCCTGCCGTCGTCGTTGGGCGCGACGGGCGCGTTACCGGTGAGATCTGTGCCAGGCTCGTCACCGCTACCCTCCAGAGCATGGGCTGCGATGTGGTCGATGCGGGTATGGCGACGACCCCCACCGTCGAGGTCGCCGTGCTGGCCGAGCACGCGGCCGGGGCCGTCATGCTATCCGCCTCCCACAACCCCGCCGAGTGGAACGCCCTGAAGCTGCTGAATGCACAGGGCGAGTTCCTCGCGCCGGAAGAGGCCGAGGAGGTCATCCACCTGGCAGCGGAGGGGAGCGCGCCGTACGTCGGGTACGAAGAGATTGGCGCCTATAGCCAGAAGGATTTCCTCGAAGAGCACATCAGCCGCATCCTGGCGCTGGATTATATCCACCCGGACCAGATCGCCGCCCGCAACTTCAAGGTGGTCGTCGACGGCATCAACTCCGTCGGCAGCATCGCCATACCCGCCCTCCTGGAACGGCTCGGCGTTCGGGAAGAAAACATCGTGTGCCTCAATTGCGAGCCCACGGGCCGCTTCGCACACGTCGC
>DASSAV010000208.1:0-9457 GCA_035699265.1 Rhodothermales bacterium | reverse complement strand
AGCGGCCCGCGGTTCGCTGCCATCCGCAACATGTGCCTGAACCACCTGATCCACCACCGCGCCCAGCTTACCGTCTACTTCCGCCTCAACGACGTCCCGGTGCCCGGCGTCTACGGACGCTCCGCCGACGAGCAGTAACGGGCGGGCACAAGAGTCTCTTCACTCCGCCACACGCGCGCCGCAGACGAAGAACTCATCCTGGCGCCAGGCGCAGTCCACGTCCGTGAACCCCGCCCGCTCCATCGCCTTCATGTGGCGGTACAGCCCCAGCGTCCCCACGTGGTCGGCCACCATCACGTGGCCGCCCGGCGCGATCCCCTCCAGGATGCCACGGAACAGCAGTTCGTAGCGCGACTCCGCCTCGGCGCCCTCCACGCCATGCCCCACGATGGCATGTAGCGCCAGCGACGCCACCACGGCGTTATAGGGACCGCCCGGTATCGCCTCTCCGTCCGCTTTTACCGTCGCCTGCACCACCTCCAGGTCCCGCGCGTAGTCACCGATCTTCTCCTGGGCAATGGCCAGCATTTCGGGGTCTTCGTCCAGCAGCGTCAGCCGGATCAGCGGATACGCCGTCAGCACGGTAAATGCGGCGTTGCCCGTGCCGCACCCCAGGTCGCATACGCTCGTCCCGGCGTCCAGCGGCGGCAGCGCCGACACCATCTCCTCCAGCATCGGCAACACCAGCGGCATCCGGCGCTCGATGTGAAGGTCGTACCAGCGGCCGTTCTTCCAGAATCCGCCCCGCCGCAGCAGGTTCTGACGCCAGTTGGGTTTCTTCATAACGGTAAGGGCGGCCCGGTGGACCGCCCGCCTTGATCCTGCCGTGCCATACCGTGCCCACTTGCGATGCCCGGTCCAGGCCTCTTACGCATGGTATGCCGCAGGGGTCGAGCGACCAGTGCGCTTGAAGATGCCGTTCTTGTTCACGTGCCCGACGTACCGGCCCAGGATGCGAACCTCCTCGAACACGTCCGGCTTGATGTAGATGTTGGAATATTCCTCGTTGGCAGGCTCCAGACGCAATCCCTGCTCGTCGTAATACACCCGTTTCAGCGACGTTTCCCCGTTGTACAGAACCGCGCCGATCCCGCCGTTCGGGATGTCGTCGTCCATCAGCAGCACGTAGTCGCCGTCGTTAATGTCGGCCCCCACCATCGATTGCCCCGACACCCGGATGGCGAAGATCCGGTCGAGGCTCGGAAACAGCATCTCCAGCGTGATGGTGCCGAGGTGCTCCTCCACGGCCTCCTGAAGCTGCCCGGCCGTAATGATGCCGCGTACCGGGATGCCGCTCGCCTCCCGGTGGATCGGGCTGCGGTCCACCAGCTGATAGCCGTCCGCCTCGCGTCGGAGATGTCCTTTCTTTTCCAGCGCCTGCAAGTTCTGCGTGACGCTGTTCGGCGACCGATAGTTGAAGTGATCTACGATCTCCCGGTAGGTAGGCCATACCCCATGCTTCCGAACGTACTGCTGGAGGTACTTGAGGAAATCGTACTGCTTCGCGGTGAGTTGACGGCGGCTCATAGCAGTCGATGGCTGGGCGGCTGAGGAAAGTGTGGAGAGCTAGTATGAACGAATCGCACCGGAATGTCAACCCGCAGACCTATGCAAAAGTAGTAGCATGGAAACGCGGGCACATGGCTCCGTTGGCGCAATCTACCGACGATTTGTTCATATGTCGAACATGTGGCCATAATAGGGCCGCCGCACCGGAAGGTCAAGGGCCGCCCCCTTCGATGTAGCGCAAGCCTGCATGAAAAGTCGAACGGGGGCACAAGATCGTTGCGGAGGGCCCAGAACCCGGACCCTGCACCGGCCATCATAATTGCCTTCGACAAAAACAAGCGAGGCCACGACATGAATCTGCAACACTGCACCCGGCATACCTCACATGCATACCCACTGGCTGGAGCCCAACTCGCCTTCGCGCGCCTCGGTACGGCGCTGGCCTACACCGTAATGGCGGCCACTGCCGTCGGTGCGCTGGCCGTAGGCGCCCTCGCCATTGGCCGCCTCGCCATCAAACGGGCCGCCATTCAACGCCTCAGCATAGACGACCTCAAGGTCAGGCGGCTCCACGTGGAAGAACTCATCGTTGACCGCGACCTCCGGAACCAGTCCGGCGCATCAGCAGCATCGTAAGTTCACGCATTGGAACGCCACCCGAACGGCACGGCTGCCCCCATTTCCTCGCGCCCGTTACTTCTCCCCAAACCACAACGGCTAACCATATGATCGCCCCGACTCCCCGGCACGCCTACCCTCATGACCCCACGGCTCGCCTTCCTGCTCTCGATCCTGTGCCTCTGCGGCGGATGCGCCACCGTCCAGCCGACCCCCACACGCACCGCGCCCGGATTCGACCCTGGAAAGGTGGGGCAAGTCGCCCTCCTGTTCACGGGCGCGACCGTTACCCACTATTTTCAGAACGAGATCGATCCCGCTGCCTCCACTCGGCTCGATAGCAGCATCACCGCGCTCACGCACCGTTACCTGGCCTATTTTGGTCGCAACGCCGGTACCCTGGAGGAAACAGTGTGGCAAAACCGGGCGCTGGGTAGGACCGTCGCGCAGAGCGTGTACGACGTCTTCCGACAGCTAGGGCGCGGCCGCCGTTCCGTCCTCATCGGCCTGCACGTCGCGCCCGACGTCGTGGGCTTGCAGGCATACACCCCCGCCCGCTACGCCCTGGCCATCCAGTTCTCCGCGTGGGACATGGACGCAGGCCTCCGCGCCATAAACAAATTGCCGCCCGGCGGTCCCCCCGTAACCCTCATTTCCGAAGCCCTGCTCATCGACCTCTCCACCGCCGGGGTCGTCTGGTACACTCGCGACGCTTCCAGCCTCAACCCGCGAAACCCCGCCCACATAGACGCGCAAATGAAGGCGCTCCTGATGGAACTATGCACCGGGCGCCGCCTCGACCCCGAAAGCTTCCTCATCACCTCCGAAGGCACCGACGTACTCACCGCCATCCCGTTCGAGGGTCCGTCTGTATCTGGCGTGCTAAAGGACTACGACGGCTACACCCTCTCCCTCCAGCAAAAAGACGGATCCGTCCGCACCATCGGCCTTCCCGCCGTCAAGTCCCTCCGCCGCGAATGGCCCACCACCGCCAAGCTCTTCCCTTGACGCCACACCTTTGCTCGTCGTTTACGATCTTATCTTCATCCCATCAACCCGAACGCGCGACCTCAATTAACCCCTATCCACATGTTCCTCGGACACTATGCTGTCGGGCTAGCGGCCAAGCGGGTCGCGCCCAGGACTTCACTCGGGGTGCTCTTCGCCGCGGTACAACTGGTGGACCTGATCTGGCCGATCTTCCTCCTGCTGGGGTGGGAGCAGGTCCGGATCCAGCCGGGCAACACGGCCTTTACGCCCCTCGACTTCACCTATTACCCGTTCACCCACAGCCTCCTCGCCGCCGTCGGCTGGTCGTGCGCGGCGGCGCTCGTCTACTGGGCCGTAACGCGGTACCGGACCGGAACGCTGATCGTAGGCCTCTGCGTACTGAGCCACTGGGTGCTGGACTTCATCGTCCACCGGCCCGACCTGCCCCTGATTCCCGGCATTTCGGCGAAAGTCGGGCTCGGGCTGTGGAATGCCCCCGTCGCCACGGTGATTCTGGAGGGCATCCTGTTCGTAGCCGGCATATGGCTGTACGTCCGCGCCACACGCCCGCGCAACCGCACCGGGACGTTCGCCCTGTGGTCGTTGCTAGCGGTCCTGGTCCTCATCTATGCGAGCAGCATCGTCAGCCCGCCTCCGCAGGATGTGAAGTCAGTGGCGGTATTCGCCCTGGCAGGCTGGCTCGTCCCGTTCTGGGCCTACTGGGCAGACCGCAACCGCAGCAGTACGCAGCGCAAAGAGGCCCCGTCCGCAGCTTCCTGACAGCCTGCGCCCGGACAGCAAAAACCCCCGAAACCGAAGACAAGCCGGTTCCGGGGATTGGTTGGTGTGGGCCCTACTGGATTTGAACCAGTGACCTCTCGCGTGTGAGGCGAGCGCTCTAAACCGCTGAGCTAAGGGCCCGGAAGGGCGCGTTCGGTCGGGGCGTCCATACTACGGCGCCCCCCGCCGCCTGTCAAGATGTGCGTGTCACGGCGCGAAAGCGCTGGCCGTAAACGCCGCCGTTTGTAGGAAGGTCCCCTGCGAATCCGAAGCGGATACGGATTGCCGGTGAGCCGGTGAGAAGATGCTCGCGTACCCGGGACCGTAGGAGAGCCGGACCGGTTTCAGCGAGGAAGGCGCGTTCGTGAGCAGCGGCACTCCCCGAAAGGCCCGCGTGACGGGACTGTTCTGGACGACCGCAGCGCGACGCACTTCATCGCTGCCTGCATCCAGGAAAGCCATGTCGGTAACGTAGAACCCGATGGTGAGCGCCAGCACGAGCGCTGAGGCATATGTAGCGACGCGGTTGAGCCGGAGAGAGGCCGGGAAGTCGATCAGGTGCTCGTTCGCCGCCAGTTCGCGGCTCAATTCCCGATGGAGACGGGCGTGCAGGCTGCACGGGGCGCCCACCCGATGGCTGTAATCGCACAGGATGGCGCGGGTCTCCTGCAGATGTTCTACGTGTACGGCGAGGGCAGGGTCGCGGCGAATGATCTCTTCAAAGACCGCACGGACTGCCGTGTCCATCTCGCCGTCTACGTACTCGCACAGGTATTCGTCCAGGTCCGAATAAGGGCAGCCTTGTTCACCAGAGTCGTCGTAGCCTACGTACATATGAGGAACCGGAATGGTGACGGTATCGGCTCTCTCATTCAGGATGACGTGCAGCAAAAAGGGCCGGCAGTCGAATAACTGCCGGCCCTCAAGTCCACAACTCGGGACCCGGCCTGTTATTCTTCGTGTGCCGAGTAAATCTCGTGCAGCAATTGCTGAAGCTTGGTCCGACCCCGGTTGATACGGCTCTTCACCGTACCCATCGGCAGCCCCGTGATCTCGGCGATTTCCTCGTAGGCGAGTTGCTGAACGTCACGCAGCACGACCACCTCGCGGAACTCCTCGGGAATTTGCTTCAGCGCCTCCTGAATGTAGCGATCCTGTATCGTAGAGTCCGTATGCTTGTCCGGAGAGAATGTTTCATCCGGAATCTCGACTTCATACTCCTCGTCGTCCCGGTTTACGGACTGTAGCGAGTACAGCCGGCGGCGCTTCCGCTTGCGGTATTCCGAGCGCGCCAGGTTGCCCGCGATCGTGTAGAGCCACGTCGAAAACTTGGCGATCCTGCGGTACGAGTGCCGGTTGCGGTACACGCGGAGGAACGTCTCTTGAAGCAGATCCTCGCACTCCTTCATGTCGCCGAGGAATCGATAGATGTAGTTCGTGAGCGGGTCCTTGTACCGGCTCACCAGTATGTCGAACGCCTCTACCGTACCCATCTGGAACTGCGACATGAGGTCCTCGTCGCTCATCTGCGAGAGGGCCTCGAAATGCCGGTTGTTCGGGTTGGCCTTGGTGGGCGTCTTCTTGCGCGGAAGTGTAAGGTTGGACATAGTGTCTATCCGTATCGTCGGGTGCGTCGTCCACCCTGGGTTCTTATTCTAATTATGCGTACGATCTAATACTGAGGCTGGCGGGCACCCGGCCTGGGATCAACTTGCGCAACAACAGCGTCATAATAAGCCATTCGTCCCGCCCGGAGCCGCCCTTCAATTCGTAGTCCGCAGCCAGCAGGGCGGGAAACGCCTCTCGAACCGCTCCGCTGCCCATCCGCCGTAAGCCGGCGACGTACTCGTTCACGTAATAGGGTGACACGCCGATGCGTGCCGCCATCTGCTGTCCGGGAACCCCCTTCGCCTGAGCGGCTGCGAGCTTCCACAATTTAGTAAAGTAAGCCGTCAGCACTGCAACGATCATTAAAGCTTCGCTTCTGGCGTTGGACGATTGGCGCAACAATCGTTCCGTGATCTTCATCGCGTCCGTATACCGCCCCTCTCCGATGGCGCGCTGGAGCTCGAACACGTTGAACTCTCGCGTCTGTCCTCCTGCCTGGACAACGTCGTCCCCCGTCAGTTTAGTACGTCCTCCGGCGTACGTGATCAATTTGTCTATCTCTGTTGCGGCAGCCTGCAAGTTGTTACCGACGAACTCAGCCAGCATCTGGGCTCCCTTCGGCTCGATCTCGAAACCCCGCATCCGAACCCGCCCCTGTATCCACCCCGGCATCTGGTTGGCGTGCAGCGGCTTGAACTCCGCCCAGACCGCCTGCTCCCTCAGCGCCCGATAGGGGTGCATGCTCAGGTTCGGCTTTCCACTGCATATTAGGAGCACCACCGCCTGCGGGTTCGGCTGTCCGGCGTAGTTGGTAAACAGCCGGTTGTCCTTCAGCTTGTCAAAATCCCGAACGACCACGACCCGCCGCTCCGCCATGACCGGGTAGCTTGCACAGAGACCGAGCACCGTTTGCACTTCTACTTCGGCCCCGTATGCGACGTCCAGGTTGAAGTCCCGCTCGTGCGGCGCCACCGCATGCTCGACGAGCAGGCCCTGCAGCTCACCACTCAGAAACGACTCGTCTCCGAACAAAAAATAGAGCGGCTTGAAGTTTCCGTGCCGGAAAGCCGTCTCCAGTTGCTCGTATGAATGGCCGGTTTTGGACAAGGCGGGTGGGCTTGGGGGCCGCCGGGACATCCCGGACGCTAATATGATTCTTCCGGCGGGCCTGCACAAGTATAGGGCAGCGGAACAAACGTAAAAACACGTCCCTCTCCCCCGGCTGCTAGTTCACGCGAGCTTCATTGCGCGCCCCTTCTGCACGATTCCCCAGTTTAACCGCCGTTCTGTGTCAACCCACCTTCATACACTGGTTATGTGTCGAATACTGGCTGCACGTTACGGACAAAACCAGCCGAGGTTACCCCTCAACACAATCCGCACAAAATAGCCCTTCCTGCCCGCTCGAACGCCGCGCCACGCTTCCGCTCCTCCTTTCGCCCATTCCTCCTCTCTTTCCCTCACTTGGGCAGGTCCTGCGGGCGGCTCGTCAGATGGCTCTCGTGCAGGCGGCGGCCCAGTGTACGGAAATAGTCGGTGTCTTCCTGGGCAATGCGGTAGGCGTAGTCCCGAACGGCAAGCCGCTGTCCTTCGAGGGTGCCAGTGCGCCCCCACTCCGAGGCGGGCAGGCCGCGCAGAAACTGCACGAGCGCCGTGCGGGCGGAGCGGACTTGTTGCAGGATGTCCCCGATCTCCCGCTCACCCCACGGTGATGCGCTCCCGATCAACGCCGCCTCGTCCAGTTCCGCCAGATCAGGTTCGTCCTCGGTGATCATGTACTCCAGGTTCGGCAGGCGAACCTGTGCATCCGCGGTCGCGATCAGGCCGTAGATCTCCTTGATCGACCATTCATCCTCGCGGGGCCGGCCGGAAAGGATCTTCTCCGGCACCCGGCCGATGACGGGCGCCAGCGCCTCCACCTCGTCCAGCAGGTACGCCAGTTGGTCCGTCAGGATGGCGTGGACTTCTCCTTCGCTTCGGGGTGCAGAACGGCTATCCATCAGGTAGGCTGCACCGAGGCGTCCGGCACGTACGGCTGGGCGGGCGGGCCCGTACGTACACCGCCCCACGTCCGTCCGGCCGCGACGCGGTTCTCTTCGCGGAGGTGCGTGTTCTTCAGATCCTCCAGCCCTTCATTCGCGAGCCACGTGAGGAAGTACTGGTCCTTCACGCTGTGCAGGTTGTTGTCGCGCTGGAACTCCCACTGTTGCCCGAACTGCGGATTCCGGTAGCGGGCCAGGAACTCGAACCGGTCCTTCAGGCGCTCTGCCGGAACGAGCAGGCGGTCGAGCCCGAAGATGGCCTCGTCCCGGCTCTGAAACGTCATGTCGTACTCCTTGGACATGACGACGGCCTCCTCCGGGCACACCTCCTCGCAGTACCCGCAGTAGATGCACCGGAGCATGTTGATCTCGAACCAGGCCGGCTCGCGTTCCTTCACGTTGTCGACTTCGGTCGATTGCATCGAAATCGCCATCGGCGGGCATACGCGCGCGCAGAGATTGCACGAAACGCAGCGCGGCCTGCCGTTCTCCTCTACCAGAACGGGGCGGCCTCGGTAGACGTCGGGCGGATACCACTGCTCGTCGGGGTACTGGAACGTGTAAAACGGATCCGAGATCTTCCGGAATGAGTAGCCCATGCCTTTGAAAACCTCGGGGAGATACAGCTTCTCCCAGAAGTTCAGCTTCCGCTCGTTCTCCTTGCGCGTATTGACGATCTTTCCTGCCATGTATGAACCGGGTCTATATGCTTAGCGGCCAGGATGCCAATATAGGGCCGATAAAGATAACTCCTACCGTCCATCTACGCGGGCGGGAGGCGTAAGGGTTCTCGGCGTGGGGGATGTATTCAAGGCAAATTGATAGTCGTTGGTGGTTAGTTGTTGGTGGTTAGTTGTTGGTTGTCGGTTGTTGGTTGTGTTCAGGTGTTCGCGTGTTCACGGGTTCATGGGTTTAGGATTTGCGGGTCGAGGGTTGAGATGGCACACATTCAGGCGGTTTTCTGTGCCAGGGCCGAATATGGGCTTTCCGGGGCGTTTCGGGCGGAATCCGATGGCACAAATGGCACAGGTTTGTGGAGTGTTCACATGCTCGGGTGTTCGCGTGTTAAAGGGTTTGTGGGGAATGGCACACGTTTACGTTTTCATCTGTGCCGGGGCGGATCTTGCGTTTTCGGGGCATTTCGGGAGGTTCGGATGGCACACATGGCACAGCTCTGGTTGAATGTTGAAGGTTAGCAGGTTGAAGGTTCTTTTCAGGATGGCACACATTCAGCGGGTTTTTGTGTGCCGGGGTGAATCTCGCGTTTTCCAGGCGTTTTGGGGGATCTGGATGGCACACATGGCACAACTCTGGTTGCGGGTTGAGGGTTGAGGGTGGATGGCACACCCCGACAAGTCGGGTCAGGCTATTCACCGGGTGACTGGCAGGGCAGGCAGGGCTCGGTCGGGGCTCGTGGCTCGCTGCATCGGGGGCGTCACCCGGTGAATCAGGAGGGCTCGCACGGCTCTGGAGCATGGCACACCTTAGCTGGTACCTCGCCGCGCGGGCAAGATGGTACAGGATGTCAAAGAACGGGTCCGCCGGGGTATAGCAGGACTCTGGACCTATGTAATGAAATATGTGTAGGCCCGCAAGGTTATGTTTTTAACCTTGCCTTTTCCGGATGTGGGTTGAGGGGTTTGGCATAACAGAGAGAGGGGCGCCCCCGCTATGGGAGCGCCCCTCTGATGGGGTACCGTTGTTACTGTGTGGCTCAGCCCACACCCGCGTAGAAGCGGAACCGGCGGGCATTCAGCTTGACTGGCCGCTCCGGCTTCACCGGATGCTTGCCCCTGGCCCACACCGGGGCGCGACCGCCTGCCATCGACTGCTGCGAATAGAAGTGCCGCGTGGTCTCCGGGAACGGCCTCAACGAATCGGGTGCTTCTTTCACTTCCTTCGCGATCGAG
>DASSAV010000207.1:0-17056 GCA_035699265.1 Rhodothermales bacterium | reverse complement strand
CTCACGGGAACAGGGCGGTACCGGACTCGGGCTCGCTATCGTCAAGCACATCCTGAGTGCCCACGACCGGTCCCTTTCCATCGAGAGCGTGCCGGGACGCGGTTCCTCGTTTGCCTTCACACTTCCCATTGCACGAGGGGTAGCGAGCGACCCCCAACCGTGATCGGCTGGGGACCCCAACCCCCTAGCAGGCATATTTCTGTTGTTTTCGGACGTCGTATGTTCGTATGCTGCGGAACGCTTTCGGCAATGCGGTGTAATTACACGTTATAACAAGTACAGCCGTACGTACCTCCTATCCTTCCCCATCCAGGCGCATGAAGCTTTCCGAACTTATCAGGCAGGATCACTTCGCCACACCCGGCCAGGAAGCGCTCTTCAACGTCGTCGTCAGCAGCAACTGGATCCTGGGCAGCCTTGCCGCCGCGATGGCCCCCCACAGCATCACACCCGCGCAGTACAACGTCCTGCGGATCCTGCGAGGCAGCCACCCGAACACGCTCACCTGCAGTGAAATCGGGCAGCGCCTGCTCGACCGCACACCGGACGTCACGCGCCTCCTGAACCGCCTCGAACGGAGCGGCTATATCGTCCGGGAGCGGGCCGACCACGACCGCCGCGTCGTTGAAGTCACCATTTCGCAGAAAGGCCTGGATCTGCTCGAGCAAATGCGATCCGACGTCGACAGGGAAGTGGATGCACTCACGCAGCACCTCTCGCCAGAAGAGCATCAGCAACTTTCCAACCTCCTCGAACGCCTCCGCACGGATCAACAGGCATGAAAAGCCTGCTCACTGGAGCAGACCGGAAATGTAGCCGCAGGTCTTTAGCCTGCGTGTTCTGCCTTTTCGCGTCGTCAGGCGACTAAACGCCGGGTGTGTTTACCTGTACAGTCCACTCTCGCAAGCGCCCGGCCAAATGCTCATAGCCTGAGCGGATCACCTGCGCCATTTGCTTCCTGCGTGCCTCGAGAAAGTCCGTGTACTCCATAGTATGCCAGTCATCGGGCAAAGCGTGCCACCTCATCATCTGCTGCAACTCGTCAGGCTCACACCGTTCGGCAAAACGGGGGAAATATACGGCGGGGGAGGTGTCGGATATCTGGATATTATCAGCCCACTCCACGTAGGCAAAATTGGCAATCTGATTGATGATCTTCTGGTCAACGATACCGATCTCCTTCAAGTAAGCGCGTGGGAAGAGATGGTGCCGCTCTACGTGAGATCTATTAGCGATCAGAGCCGGATCCATCAGGTCGGCGACACGAAGCTCGGAAAAGAGCGCGCGGGCACCTTGCATGTTCAGGGAGGCATGATATGCGGAGAGGGCTGGGCTGAATGCGGATGAGGACTCTAGCTCGTTTGGCAGCGTGATATTCCAGTAGTCCTCGGTCAGGGCATCCCGCATGATGCGCGTGAGTACTTCCACGAACTCACTGGCCGTAGCAGTGGTTCGTAGGCGCGCGAGGTCGCCCTCCATGATCGTTTCTGGTGAACTGGTATATCGCCGCGTAAGAGCGCACATGAAGAACCAGGCTGCGATCAGGTTACCTAATTGGTAGTGATCCACCCGGTAATCGCGCCTGCCGATCAGGTACATGGTATAGCAGTAGAATAAAGTCGTCTTAGACGTAACCATGCCGCCGTTTCGGAAGCCTGCGCGGATCAGTGCCTTCAAATATTCGTGCCAGTTCAGAAGATCCAGTGTGTAGCCCTGGGCACCCTTGAGGACGTCAAACTGCTGCTCCCTCAGCTCGTCTGAAAACTCCTCTGTCTCCAAGTCTTTTCCACGCAGAATAGAATAGACGAACTTCAAACGCGCCCGGCGGAAGCCAAGCCCCACGGCGACGCGGAGCAGTTGGTCGGGGTCAGGCTCTACGAAATGATTGTGCGGGGACGGGACGCCGTTTGCCGGCCTTCGGGAGTCGTGGCAAAACCGCTCAAGTTGTTTGCGCCCCTCCTCCCAGTACACCGACATGAGTGTCAGGATGAAATCAGCCTGCTTGAGCGTGACGCCCTGGCTGTTGATCCGTACGAAAACATCGGCCACCTGCTCTTCATCGACAGAAGCGGAAAGCTCCAGTACGGTGAAGGGGTAATTATGAAGGTCGTACAAACGATCAATCGTTTCGATGAGATAATCCTCCTCGTCGTCATCTACTTCGCGGCTCGCCTTCAGGCGATCTATGAACTGCCGGACGAATCGATTACGTGAGACCTCACCTGCCCACAGGGCGCTGATGTCTGGAATGTACTCCGGGTTTCGGCGGATGGCTGCATCGGCCACCTCGAAGCTGGCGTCAGTAGGCCGGAAAGCGATCTGTATGCGCCGTTCCTTATAGTCCTTGTCGAGCACCGGGCGACCTTTCAGGACGGCATAAAGGGACGTGAGGCGTTGCTGCCCATCGACGATAAGTAGGTGCGGGATGGCTTGCTTACCCTCGATGCCAATAACACGAGAACTGCTCGCCAGTGCATTTGCCCAGAAGAGCAAGTACCCCACGGGAAAGCCCTTGTACATGGAATCGAACAGGTCACGTACCTTTGCAGCCTCCCAAACGAAAGGACGCTGAATGTCTGGCAAGCCAATCTCGCCGTGATCGATGTCATGGATCAGTTTACTGAGCGTGTAATCGACCTTTTTGAACAGAGTCGTGTTCATGAGAACATGCCTACGTGTTATGGAAATGTGTCGGTCGATCTCTCCTCTACCTCATGCTCCGGCGCATCAAAATTGAAAATATTAGCAGCGGGAGCTTGGCACAATACGTCTTTGGCCCAATCCTACGGCCTGACGAGAAAACACACAAGCTAAAGCTTGCGGCTACACTCCTAAAATCAGTTCCGTAGCCGTAGGTCTTTAGCCTGCGCTTACATCGCCTCCATCAGGAGTGCATCCAAGTCGTATCCAATCGACCCCGTATAGGGGTAAAGGTCCCAGCGTTCCACGAGTCCGGCCCGCACCGGATTTGCCGCGATGTAGCGAACGTGCGCGGGCCAATCCTCGCCGGGCCGGATTATGTGGTCGTGGAAATCCTTCTGCCAACGGCATCCGATCCGCTCTTTCTTGAACCAATAACCCGTTCGCTGCTTGAAGCCAACGAACGAGCGCCATACGTCTGATGCTGGCGAGAGTCCCTGCAGGACGACGTGGACGTGTTCTGGCATGAAACAATAGACCGGAACAACACACGATTGAGGATCAGCAGCATCTTGCAGCATCGCCAGGCATTCGTTCACAATGCCTGTCTCCGTGAAGATGTGTCTTCTATCCGCTATGCGCGCCGTAAAGGAGACGATGGCCTCGCCGACGTAGGATGAACGTGGCAATCGGTGCTGCTTCTCCTGGATCGGCTTGCTCCATTCAGCCATGGTGAAGAGATACACGCAGGCTAAAGCCTGCGGCTACATTTGGGAAGGCATGGATGCGCGCAGATCGAAGTCATACGGCTACAAGATTGTGAACGCGCCGGCTGAAGTCCTGCGGCTACATGATCTTAAGGTCCCCGAATTACATTATGCCGCCTCTGCGCCGACGCGCTCCGGCTCGTAGTTGAGCCGGGAGCTGAGCCAGCGTTCGACGTCGGCAACGGACATTCCCTTTCGGCGGGCATAGTCCTCCACCTGGTCACGGCCGAACTCGCCGGCATTGAAGTATTCGGCGCCGGGATGGGCGAAGTAGAGGCCGCACACGGCGGCTGTCGGGTACATCGCCATGTGCTCGGTGAGGTTGATGCCCGTGTTTTCCTCTGCCTTCAGGAGGTCCCAGAGGATAGGCTTTTCCGTGTGATCCGGGTTGGCGGGGTAGCCAGGTGCCGGGCGGATACCACGGTACTGCTCGCGGATGAGGTCGTCGTTAGAGAGCTGTTCGTCGGCGGCATAGCCCCAGAACTCTGTGCGGACACGTTCGTGCAGCACTTCGGCAAATGCTTCGGCCAGGCGGTCGGCCAGAGCCTGCGCCATAATGGCGTTGTAGTCGTCCAGGTCGCGCTTGAATGACATCACCAGCTCTTCCTGCCCGAGACCCGCCGTTACGGCAAAGGCACCGACGTAATCCCGGCGGCGGCTGTCCTTTGGGGCCACGAAGTCGGAGAGGGCGCGGTTGGGGTGGCCCGGGGTCTTCACCGACTGCTGGCGCAACATGTGAAGCACCGCCTGTACCTGACGGCGGCTGTCGTCGGCATAGATTTCAATGTCGTCCCCCACGGCATTGGCGGAGAAGAGTCCGTAAACGCCGTTGGCTTTGAGCAGCTTCTCCTCGATGATTCGGTCCAACAGACGGTTGGCGTCGTCGAAAAGCCTTTTCGCTTCAGGGCCGACGCCCGGCTGCTCGAAGATGCGGGGGTACTTGCCCTTCAGTTCCCAGGCGGTGAAGAAGGGCGTCCAATCGATATATGACCGGAGGGTTTCGAGCGGGAAGTCCTCCAGCATATGTACGCCGAGGTGGTTGGGCGTAGTGATGGGCACTGTACCCCAATCGCAGGTGAATGCATTGGCACGGGCCTGTTCCAGCGTGAGGTATTCCGTCTTCGTGGTCCGGCGCGCATGATCTTCGCGCACCTGCTGATATTCGCCGGCAATATTCTTCGCGAACGCATCGCGCGTCTCGTCAGAGAGCAGGCTGCTGACCACGCCCACACTCCGCGAGGCATCCAGCACGTGCACGACCGGGTTCGCGTAGTTGGGCTCGATCTTCACCGCCGTGTGGATGCGGGAAGTCGTGGCGCCGCCGATGAGGAGGGGCAGCTTGAAGCCCTGCCGCTGCATTTCCTTCGCAACGTGCACCATCTCGTCCAGTGATGGCGTGATGAGACCGCTGAGACCGACGACGTCCACGTTCCGCTTACGGGCCTCATCCAGGATCTTATCGGCGGGCACCATCACGCCGAGGTCGATCACCTCGTAGTTGTTGCAGGCAAGCACCACGCCGACGATGTTCTTGCCGATGTCGTGCACGTCGCCCTTTACCGTGGCGAGCAGGATTTTTGCCTGCGCCTGCGCCTCCACGCCACTGTCCTTCTTCTCCTGTTCCATAAATGGGATGAGGTAGGCGACGGCCTTCTTCATCACGCGGGCGCTCTTGACGACCTGCGGTAGAAACATCTTGCCCGCGCCGAAGAGGTCGCCGACGACGTTCATGCCGGCCATCAGAGGCCCTTCGATGATGCTCAGGCCGCTGGGATACTGTTGCCGGGCCTCTTCCACATCCTGCTCCACATACTCCACGATGCCCTTGATGAGCGCGTGCTTCAGGCGCTCATCGACCGGCGCATCGCGCCAGGCCTCCTGCTTCCCGTTGCTGCCGCCTGTTTGTTCCTTTTGCGCGATCTGCTCGGCGAAATCGACCAGCCGCTCGGTGGCGTCAGGGCGGCGGTTGAACAGCACGTCTTCCACCCGCTCCAGCAGGTCTTTCGGGACCTCCTCGTACACTTCCAGTTGCGCCGCATTCACGATGCCCATGTCCATGCCCGCCTTCACGGCGTGGTACAGGAAGGCGGCGTGCATCGCCTCGCGCACGCGGTCGTTGCCCCGGAAAGAGAAGGAGAAATTGCTGACGCCCCCGGATATTTTGGCGAGGGGCAGGTTCTCCTTGATCCAACGGGTCGCCTCGATGTACTCCAGCCCGTACTGGTTGTGCTCCTCGATGCCGGTGGCGACCGCAAAGATGTTGGGATCAAAAACGATATCCTGCGGGGGGAAGCCGAGGTCCTCCGTCAGGATGCGGTAGGCCCGGGCGCAGATGTCCTTGCGGCGCTGGAGTGAGTCCGCCTGACCCTGCTCGTCGAAGGCCATGACGATGACGGCGGCCCCGTACTGGCGACACTTGCGGGCCTGCTCCCTGAATTTGTCCTCGCCCTCCTTCATGGAGATGGAGTTCACGACGGCTTTGCCCTGCACACATTTCAGGCCTGCCTCGATGATCTCCCACTTGGAGGAGTCGATGACGACGGGCACACGGGCGATGTCAGGCTCGGAGGCGATCAGGTTCAGGAACTGGACCATGGCCGCCTGGGAATCGAGCATCCCTTCGTCCATGTTCACGTCGATCATCTGCGCGCCGCTCTCGACCTGATGGCGGGCCACCGACAGAGCCTCTTCGTAGTTGGCCTCCTTGATGAGCCGGGCGAACCGCTTGGAGCCGGTCACGTTCGTCCGCTCGCCGATGTTGACGAAGTTCGTCTCGGGTCGGAGAACTAGGGGTTCGAGGCCGCTCAGGCGCAAAAAGGGCTCAACCTCCGGTATGTGCCGGGGCTCGACATCCGCTACGGCCTCGGCAATGGCGCGTATGTGGTCGGGCGTGGTGCCGCAGCAGCCGCCCACGAAGTTGAGGAAGCCGCTGCGGGCGTACTCGCCGATGACCTCCGCCATGAACGCGGGTGTCTCGTCATATCCGCCGAATTCGTTCGGCAGTCCGGCGTTCGGGTACAGGCTGGTGTGGACAGGCGCAATGCGGGACAGTTCTTCGATGTACGGGCGCATCTGGTCGGAGCCTAGCGCGCAGTTGAGCCCCACGCTGAGCAGATTCGGCATATGCGCGATCGAGATCCAGAAGGCCTCGGTCGTCTGGCCCGAGAGGGTGCGCCCGCTGAGGTCTACGATGGTGCCGGAGACCATCACGGGCACGCTGTTCCCGCTCGCCCGGAAATACTCCTGGATGGCGAACAGCGCCGCCTTGCAGTTCAACGTGTCGAATACCGTCTCCACGAGCAGGATATCCACCCCGCCGTCGACGAGGCCCGCGACCTGCTCGCCGTACGCTGCTGCCACGGCGTCGAAAGTCGTGGCGCGGTAGCCGGGGTCCGACACGTTCGGCGAGAGGGAGAGCGACTTGTTCGTCGGCCCGATGGCGCCCGCGACGAAGCGCGGCTTGCGGGGCGTTCGCCGCGTGAAGTCATCGGCCGTATCACGGGCGATACGGGCGGAGGCGACGTTCAGTTCGTACGCGAGGTGCTCGGCATGGTAGTCGGCCTGGGCGATGGATGTGGAACTGAACGTGTTCGTCTCGATGATGTCGGCGCCCGCTTCCAGGTATCCCCGGTGGATCTCCTTGATCATCTGCGGCTGCGTCAGAGAGAGGAGGTCGTTGTTGCCCTTCAACTCGTACGGATGCTCCTTGAAGCGCTCGCCCCGGTACTGCTGCTCGTCGGGCGCGTACTGTTGGATCATCGTCCCCATCGCACCGTCGATGATGATGATGCGGTTCTGAAGCTGTTGCAGAAGGGTATGCCTGGATTCGTTCATGCTATCTAGGTAGCGGGGAGAAGAGAGCGGAGTGTGTATTGGAAAGGATCAACCTCCCGGAGAGCGAAGGGGATGTAAGCTGATAAAATACGATGGCTATGGCGCTGCAACCGTGATTTTCAAATTGAGTGCCGCAAGCCTTTATGCATGCTGCCCCGCCGTAAGAAATTGGAGTACTGCGCTCGCAAACGCCTCCGGCGCGTCGGCGTGGACCCAGTGCCCTGCCTTCGGGATCGTGACGAACTCCGCTTCCGGAAACAGCCACTTGATCCCGGGTATGTCGCTGTCCCGAACGTAGTCGGAACGCTCGCCTCGGATGAAGAGCGCGGGCTTGTCGAACGTCTTGTCAGAAGTGACGGGTTCGTTCAGCCGGTCGTAGCCGTTGTAGATGGCCTCCAGGTTCAACTGCCAGGCGTAACCGCCGCTTTCGGCCTCGTGCGTCAGGTTCTTCATGAGGAACTGGCGCGTGCCGACGTCCGGTATCTTCTGCGCCAGTGTCCGCTCGATCTCCTGTCGGCTGCCGTACTTGCTCAGGTCAATCGACTGGAGGGCATCGAAGATCACGTCGTGGCTCGGCGGATACGCCCTCGGCGCCATGTCGGCGACGACGAGCCGGTCGACACGCTCCGGATGTGACAGGGCCAGGTGCATCGCCGTCTTCCCGCCCATCGAATGTCCGAGCACGTGCGCCGACGCGAGTCCGTGGTCTCCCATGAACTCCAGGAGGTCGCTCACCATAGCTTCATAGTCGGACTCCGGGCTATGCGGAGATCGGCCGTGGTTGCGCTGGTCGACGGCGTAGACGGCGAAGTGCTGCCCGAACCACCGGCTGCTGAGCGTGTGCCAGTTGCCGCCGGATCCTAGCAATCCGTGCAGAACGATCAGCGGATGTCCCGATCCGTAAGAACGGAAGTACAGTTTCATGCGCCCGCGTGCTGAACCTCAGGAGAGGCTACAACGAGCGGTGGAAACGATGGTTCAACGAAACAATCGCCGCCCGGAACGGAAGAGCCTACGAATCTAAGGGTCATCTCCCCGTAAATTCGTAGGCTAGTATTCGTCGGCTCAAATCCCGCGGCAGGCTCAGTACCCCCGATCCCCGTCGTCGTACGCCCCGTTGTTGCTGACCTCCTCGTCCGGGAGGACGGTAAGCTCGGGCAGGTTGCGGAAGTCGTAGTCGGGCAGGCATTCCTTCTGGATGTGCTGCACGACTTCGTGCATCGCGTTGATGAACTTCGCAAAATCCTCCTTATAGAGGAAGATCTTGTGCTTCTCGTAGTGGCCCTCGTCGATCCGTTTGCTCTCCGTGATGGTGACGAAGAAGTCGTCGCCGGATCGAGTGCTCTTGACGTCGAAGAAATAGGTGCGCTTCCCTGCTGGTACGCGCTTGGAGTAAACCTCGTCGCGGTAGCTGCCGCCCCGTGTCCCGGCCTCACCGTGGCTATCCTCCTCGTGCACGTCGGAATGACGATTTCGGTCTCTCTGATCGTAGCTCATCTAATCGTACTACCTCGGTCCCGATGCCACATCGGGATGGCGGGCTAAAAAATTGGGATGACAGAAAATAGTGATCCTGTGAGGAATTCACCATGTTGTTACACTCGGTGAATATGCGAACTATTTAGAGAAAAAACAACGGGTCCTGCGGCGACCCGTTCTGGACCGTCTATCGGAAGTGGCGAACTGTGATTGTGCGGGCTCCAAACGCGATTCAGGGGGGAGCCTCTTGAACAGCGGCTTCGATGATCCGGCCCAGTGCGTTAAGCATCCGGCGCCCCAGAGCCAATACCTCCTCGTGGCGCAACGGCACCGGGCTGCGCCCTGCCGCAGCGTTCGTGATGGCGCTGATGCCGAGCACGCGCATGCCCAGCGCCCACGCCTGCATGGTTTCGGGCACAGTGCTCATGCCGACCGCATCTGCGCCGAAGCGGCGGAAGGCCCTGATTTCCGCCTTGCTCTCGTAACTCGGCCCGGCTGTCCACAGGTAGACGCCCCGGCATGCCGGTATGCCCATCTCGATCGCATCCTCTTCGACCCGGATCCTCCACTCCGGGTCATAGGGCGTACCGATGCGAGGGACATGCAGTGGGCCCGCCCTTTCCGATCCGCGTGTCGGACCGGCGAAGGAGAAGTCTACGTGGTCCGTAATGAACATCAACGTACCTGGTGTTAACGCCGGGTTGATACCACCCGCCGCGTTGGTCACCACGACGCTGTGAGCACCCAGGGCATGGACGAGGCGGATGGGGAAGGCGGTCCGTACGGCAGCATGCCCCTCGTACACGTGCACGCGGCCCTGTACGAACACGACCTCCCGGCCCGCCAGGCGGCCGAAGATGAGCCTGCCCGGATGGCCTTCTACAGTAGACCTCGGGTAGCCAGGAATCTCCGCCGAAGAGAGCGAAACCATGTCTCTGGCGGCATCGATCACGGCGCCCAGGCCGGATCCGAGGACGACGGCTATTTCGGGTGTACGGTGCACGTATCGGCGCACGAACCCCACAGCCTCTGCCACTTCCCTCTGCTCCTGCCTATCCGCTTCTGATCTGCTCACGCCTGGTTATCCGACCTGCTCCTCCGCCGCTGTCTTGCGGGAAGCCGTAGCGGAAACGACGTGCCCAACGTTGGGCTCTATCTTCACGATCACCATCGTCATGTCGTCGTGCCTGCCCACGGCCTCAAGAAAGTGGTGTACGTCCTCCGAGACGGCCCGGAGAATCTCCGCGGCACTGCGCTGGCCCACGATGTTGACCTTTCGGGCCAGCCGGGCGTCCCCGTACTGCTGCCGCGCCGCATTCATGGCCTCCGAGAAGCCATCCGTGTAGAAGACGAGTACGTCGCCCGCGCGGAGGTCGACCGTAGTTTCTTCGATGGTCCCGTCAAAAAGAGCGCCGGACGCCAGTCCGATGGCCATGCCGCGCGGCTGTACCAGCTCGGGTTCGTGGCTGGGTGCACGCCTGATGATGATGGGGTTATGCCCTGCCCGTGCGAACGTGAACGTCCGCGCCTCGGCATCGACGACGCCGTAAATGAGCGAGATGAACGTGCCCTTCGGCGCGTTCTCACAGAAAAGCGTATTCAGCCGCCGGAGCAGTTCCGCCGGCGATGCCACAATGCGGCAGAGCGTCAGGAAGAAACCCTTCACGAGGGTCATGTAGAAGGCGGCCTGGATGCCCTTGCCGCTCACGTCGCCGACGATGACACCGAGCCGCCCGTTTTCGAGATCCACGAAATCGAAGTAGTCGCCGCCCACCTCCTGCGCAGGCAGGCACATACCGGCCACGTCCAGCCCTTCGATGCGGGGCATGCGGCGCGGCAAAAAACTCTCCTGCACGAGGTGCGCGATCTCGAGCTCACCCTTCAGCCGTTCTTCAAGGGCCAGTTCCTGCACGTATGCGGGCACGTAATTCGGCAGTTCGGCCCCCGTTTTCCGGCTGGCGACACCGATCAGGCCCACCAGCACAGCCGCCCCGAGCAGCCCGAGCGCAATCCAGACCTCAGTGGCAAGCCCGCCCCGTGGAATGAGCCACCCGGGCTCCATGCCCCAGAACACACCCACGAACAGGTATCCGATAAAGCAGGTAAGGACATCGTAGCGCCAGTAGGCCATCGCCAGTACGGCGCCCAGTATACCAGCCAGCACCAGCATATACCCGGTCTGCAACACGTCGCACGGGCCGACCTGTATGAGGGTGAACAGGGTGGCCAGTCCTGCCACAACCACCCATCCTTCTTTTCGCCACTGATACAGCAGCGTCCCCACACCGGCCAGAATGAGTAGCGAGATCAACAGGCTGGCAAACCCATGATACCCGAACAGGAAGCCGATCGGCGCGAGCACCTCCTGGTACATAAAGAGATCGCCTCGCTTTGAGAGATTCAGGGCGGCCGATGGGAAAACGGCGAGGTAAAAGGCGATCAGGCCCAGCATCACTCCGGAGAGGGCCGCGCCCCGGAAGAAGGCATGCCCGACCGGCAGGTTGCGGAAGAAGCCGAGCCGCGCGAGCGTGAACGCCTCCAGCTTCTCGGGCCAGATACCCCGAGTGAGGGAATCGGCGACGTTGGAAATGACGAAGATCAGCATCGCTCCGGCAGCACCGGATACCATCGTGGCCATGGCCGAGATGAAAAGGCTTAGCCAGAGATTCGGAACCGACTTCATGATCTGCGGTCCTGCGGTCAGGGCGACTACGGCTCCCAGAAACATACCGCCCCATAGCGCATCCCGCAAGGCTACCTTCGGGTCGATGGTCCGCGTGTGCAGCCTGCGCAGGAAGAGAAACAAGAAGATGACGATCAGGACGAAGTAGGTAATGAAGATTACCGCTTCGAAGGTGCCGTTGAGCGTGAAGTCCAACGATACATCATCGCCGTTCTTGGATGCACTGCTTCCCGCAGGGGCGGGATCGAACTCAGTGTTCATTTCCCGCAGAGCGCCGGTCACGTCCACCTCTACGTCACTCTGCATCGACCGGGTAGTGCCGGGGACTTGTGCGCCAAATCGGACACGCGCCGAGCGCCCGTCGGATGCATCGACGACCCATACGGAGTCCACATGAAGGTCATAACCGGCGAGGCCGCTGGCGTTCAGGTGCAGCCGGGCGAGGGCGACGGCCCAGTCAGGGCCAAGGTCGACGTAGCTCCGCTCTTTAGATCCCGATTGCAGTGCGGCCAGAACATCCGACCCGCGGTCGAAAGCGGCACCGTCGAATCCGCCGGGTGCTTGCCAGGCGGAATCGTTGCTGGTGAATGCCAGGGCCGCGCGCAGAAGCGAATCCGTAATGGCCTCTGACACCGAAGGTGGGCCTTCTCCCGTCGAGGCACCCTGAAGCACACCGAACAGCGCCTTGCGGTCCACGCGCGCCACCGCCGACGATTCGCGCTCGAAGTGCCAGACCTGCCCCTGCTCGTTGAGGCGGACGCGGTATACGAACGTTTCCTCGTCACCAACACGCGACCTTGCTCGGTTCCACTCCACGGTCCAGTAATAGGCCGGAATAAGGCCGGTGGTATCATGCTTTAAGAGCGCGATGATCTCACGGCGGGAAAGATCCCGTTGCAAGGAGTCGAGGAGAGAAGCCTGGCGGCGGAACTGCACCTCCGCCGTCAGATTGTCTACGTCATACCCGTGCGATCGTAGAAAGTCCGTTGCAGCCTTCCGAGCGCCCTCCGGGCCGAGGCCGTAGTCCGCTGCCGCGTCCGGGTGCTCCAGGGGAAGCAGCAGAAAGAAACATGCGAAGCCGACGACGCCCACGGCGTACAGCAGGCCGTCCACGATACCGAAGCGGTGTCGAATGCGCGTCATCAGGCGGGCTTCAGGATCCGGTAGTTGCGAAGGCTCCAGATGACCTGCTGGGCGACCACGCGCAGCGTAGTCGCCACCGGAATGGCGACCAGCATACCGATGATGCCTGCGAGTTGAGCCCCGATCAGGACGACGAAGAGGATCACGAGCGGGTGCGCCTGGGCCGCCCTCGAAAAGATGACCGGCTGGAACAACACGTCGTCCGCCACACGCGTGAGCCCCATCGCGATCAGCACGCCGGGCAGGAGTGAGAAGTCGCCCGTCTGAGAAACCCCGGCCAGCGTGCCTGCCAGCAACCCGACGAGCGGGCCGAAGTAGGGGATCGTATTGGCGATCCCGGCGAAGGCACCCACTGCCAGCGCATTGTCCAGCCCGAATGCTGCCAGCAGCACGGCGGACAACATCCCGACGGAGGTGCACTGTATGAGCAATCCGCCGACGTACCGCCCCAGGTTCGTTTCCACTTTTTCGACGATGGCAAGGGCAATCTCAAAGTACCGGTTCGGCACGAGCTTGAGGACGGAGTGGCGCAGCCGCATCCCGTCCTTGAGTACGAAAAACGTGACGAAAGGGATCACGAGGGCGGCGTAAAAGAGATTGGCGAACAGGTCCACCACGGACGTGACCGTGGCTGCGATCCGCTCCTCGCGCGCGAAGGCTTGAAACGCCTGCTGCCCCCATACCAGGACTGTTCCTTCGTGGACAGGCAGGAACTTGCGCAAGCCCGATTCCACCGACCCCGCTATCTCTGCCAGCACCTCGGGTGTAATCCGGTGAGAGAGGTTGCTGACTTGACCTGCGAAGTAAGGCGCGATGAAGACCACCAGGAAACCGAGGCCGCCGAATACCAGCGCAAACGTGATGAGGATTGCCGGAACCCGCCCCAGTCCGAACCCCTGCATCCGGTCTACCAGCGGGCGCAGCAAATAAGCCAGTACGATCCCGATCAGCAGGTACACGACCAGCCGCGCGAATACCCAGATGACCGCTATGCCGAGCAGCACGGCCACGGTGCCGAAGAGCAGCCGGAGCACGCGGTCCGGCGTCAGGCCCAGCGGGCGGTGTGGCGGCTCGGGACTGCCGAATGGCTGGAGTCCGCCTCTCGCGGCAGGCTCCACGCGCGTTATGTAGGTGTCCGGCTGCATTAAAAGCTCTGCAAGGGATCTCGCCGGGGATGGCGTGCTGGAGGCTGGAAGCGACTGAAAGATACGAGGCGAGCCGTCTCTTTCAGATACGCCCGGCCCATGCTATCGTAAAATAAACATTTGCAGCTACAACCGGCAATTATCTACAGGGGAATTGCCGGTCCAAAAGGAGGAACTGTCACGAGCTGCCCCGGCTGGTGCGCTGATCGTAAATGCTGGCGTGTGTCGGAGTAACGCGGTTCAGGCCGGGCTTAGTGTGGCAGCAGGCACAACAAAGCGATCACACTTACGAGCACGTCCCTTAGCTTCTCAAAGGACCGCTTCACCTGCATCTTGATGGCGGCCTCCGTCGAGCCGATCATCTCGGCGATTTCCTCGTACCGGTAGCCGAACTCACGGAGTTCCAGAATGCGCCGCGCGCGGGGCGTGAGCCGCGCAAGCGCACGTTCGATGTCGATGCGGGAAAACGCCTTCCCATGCTCGGCCTGCTCGGGCGGATGGTCCGGATCGTACAGGAACTCCTTCGGCCCATACCGCCCGCGATACAGGTCTTGCAATTCAAACAAAGCGCCCTTCATCGCAAATGACTTGAGGCGGGCGGGATCCTTTACGTCCGGAAGGCTGAGGTGAACGCGGATGAGTGTGTTCTGAACGAGGTCGTCCACTTCCATCCGCACACCGATTCTCCGGATAAAAAAGCTGCGGAGGATCGGTTCGAGTGCCCTCAGCAAGTCGGCGAGCGCCCGTTCGTCGCCTGCCTGCGCATGCGCAACGAGATCGGGATCGAGTCCTCTTGGCTTGGGCATTGGGGCGGGCTGGAGACGAGGGATGGGATCGCAAGCGGCAGGTCGACCCCGTTTTCGAGCCTCCGATATTACTCCCCCACCAACCGAAAGTTACAGGACGTGGAGATCGAGCCGTCATTCCGGAACGCGCGCTGCGACACCTAACGCTGGAAACAGGCACGTTCAGATACGCCCTATGCGACTACGACGAGGACCAATGCCGCAATCCCGAACGCCATAGCGCCCTTTACGGCCGCACTGGCCCGGCGTACCCACTGCTCCCTGGCCGGGCGCTGCATGCACCAGATCGCATACAGCATCAACACGTCGGATGCCAGCACCACGAGCAGATAAAGCCCGCCGTACTCCAGCAGCAGGTACGGCAGTGGAGTGAGCAGCACCGTTAGCGCCAGCACCCCCGATGCAATCCTCGCCGCCCGGCGTGGCCCCCACACTACGGCGACCGTTCGGGCCGCCGCCACGCTGTCGCCCCGTACGTCCTCGATGTCTTTGATGACTTCTCGCGCAAGGGTGGTCAGGAACGCGAACGCGGCGCCCACGAGTGCCGGGCCCGCGTCCCCGACAGCCCACGCGCCGTAGACCAGCGCGAGCGCCGTCATGAACGCCACCGCAAGATTGCCCGTAAGGACGCGCCGCTTCCAGTAGACGTTGTACAGGTATAACAACACGACGGCGACAGTGGCCAGCACGACGTGGCGCAGCGACAGGAGCAGGCTCAGCGCGAGGCCGGCAGCAGAGCCGGCCGCCCACATCACTTTTGCAGCCGAGGGCGAAATCTGTGCGGCGGGCAGGGGCCTGTTCGGGCGGTTGATGCGATCTATCTCCAGATCGAAATAGTCGTTAATGCTATTCGCCGCGCCGCCAATGAGCGCAGCGGAGAGCGCCGCGAGTCCAAGTCTGCTCACCGCGTCCGTCCTCAGAACCATCGTTCCGGTCGCCAGGAGGCCGCCGACCACTACTGCGACCAGCAGGAGGAGCAAATTCAAGGGCCGCACGAGCCCTAACAGGCCCGTCACCCTCCTGGCCCACTTAGACTCTCTTGGTGAGGTGCTGGCGATCATATCCAGGATTTTTTGCAGGCTGAAGGTCCGCTCGACCTTTAACTTTACAACCTTCAACTTTCAACTTTCCGCCCCGATCCGTTCCAGGATCCGCTCGGCGCTGGTTACGCTCCGCAGATAGAACAGAGCCCGCAGGGCTTCGCATTCTGCATCGGTCAGGTCGCCGTGATGGCCCCGCCGGGCCATGCGGTCGCGATAGGCATGGTAGAGTACGACGGCTGCTGCCACCGAGATATTGAAGCTCTGGACGAAGCCTGACATCGGGACTACGATTCTCTCGTCGGCCAACGCCAGCATCTCGGGTGAGACACCCTCCTTCTCGTTGCCAAAAACCACCGCCGTCTTACGGGTGAAATCGATCTCTTCGATAGGAATGGCGGCTTCGAGGTGCGTCGCCACGATCCGGTAGCCCTGCTCGCGGAGGTAGGCGGCACAGTCCTCAGGGGAGGTCCATCGGCGTACGTCCAGCCACTTGTCCGCCCCACGCGCCGTCCGCTCGGAATGCTTGTAGACCGCCGTGTTGGCGACGACGTGGAACCCTTGATAGCCCAGTCCCTCCGCAGTCCGCATCACGGCGCTCACATTGCCCGTGTTGGCCGGGCTTTCCAGCACGGGAACTACCCCGTACGTTCGCCCCGACAGCACCTCTCCGATGCGTTCGGCGCGCGCGTCGGTGAGATAGGGCCGCAACACCTCGATCAGGCGCCCCGGATTCCACTGCCGCCCGGCGATGAAAAAACTATCGGGGTCGTGCGGCGACAGTGCGCCGGTGCCGCCCAGCAGCCGGCGCATGTCATGCGCTGCACGTTCGGCGGCTTCACGGTCGTTGTTCATGGCTGCGGGCACGGTGCTGATGATCGAGGGCCGTTACAACATACGGAATACCAATTTTGTCGCCTCGCGCCTACCTTCAGACAACTTCTCACGCTACGAACCCGGAACAAGCTACATGGACCTTCAGGATAAAGTCGCCGTCGTCACCGGCGCCAGCAGTGGGATCGGACTGGAATTCGCAAAAGAGCTCGTGGACAAGGGAGCCGTCGTCTTCGGACTCGCCCGGAGCATCGACAAAATGGAGCAGATCCGACGCGACCTCGGCGAGCGGTTTCACCCGGTCGAGTGCGACGTGCGAGACGAGGCATCGGTCAACGCTGCCTTCGACATGGTTTTGCGGGACGGCAAGCGGATCGACATCCTCATCAACAACGCTGGCCTCGGGCGCTTCGACAAGGTCGTCGACCTTTCCGTAGCCGACTGGGACGTTCAGATGGAGACGAACGTGCGCGGAGTGTTCCTCTGCACGAAGGCCGCCGTCCCGCAGATGCGCCAGCAGAACGCCGCGTCCGGCTTCGGGGGCCACATCGTCAACATCGTGTCCATCGCCGGCCTGATCGGCAACCCGAACCTGAGCGCCTACAACGCGAGCAAGTTCGCCGCACGCGGCTTCACCGAGGCGATCATGAAGGAGCTCCGAGACGACGGTATCAAGGTAACGGCC
>DASSAV010000206.1:0-4761 GCA_035699265.1 Rhodothermales bacterium | reverse complement strand
AGCCCGTCGCGCTCGAACACCGCGCGTTCGTGGCTGCGTTCGGCTTGCGTGTGCGCCTCGGCTGCCTCCACGGCCGCCTTCCGGGCAGCTTCCAGGGGAACGGCGGCCCGTTCCGCCTGAAACCGCTGTACTGCTGTACTTGCCGCGTCCAGTTCAGCCTTCAACTCGGCGAGAAGCTGGCGCGTGGCATCCCGCTGCTCCCGGCGGCTCATTCGGTTGGTGAGCGGAGAAGGTTCGGCTGCGTGGCTGCCGCCCTTGAGAAATCCTCTGGCATCGGCCCACTCGCCGGAACGCGCGATGAAGCGCCCGCCCGGAAGGGCTGCCGCAGCCTCGCGGGCCTCGTCTATCGTATCGACCAGATAGTCGTTCCGTAGCAGCAGCGCGGAGAGCGGGGACAGCGCGGGATCGGCTACGCGCACCAGGTCCAATAGCGGAAGCGCATGCGCGGCTCCAGCCCGGGGTATCGGAGGAGCGTCGACCGCACGCAGCCGGTCGAGGATGATGAAGGCCGCCTGCCCGCGCTCCTCGGCCCGGAGCAGGGAGAGACCCTGGCGGGCCTCTGTCTCGGAGCCGACCACGATACACGATGCGTATTCGCCGAGCGCCGCTTCCAACGCTAGCTGCACGTCTGCATCGCACGTGAGTACGTCGGCCACCGTCTGAAGGCCGGAAGCCGACCAGCCCGGTGTGGCCGCGAGGTACTGGACCGCGTCCGAGAACTCCTCGTAGGAGGACACGAGGCTTTCCAGCAGGTTCAATTCCGCCAGCAGGGCATCGTGGCGCCGTTCCAGCTCGCGCAACGATTGCCGGGAGGTTTCCAGCGCCGCATCGATCTCCTGGCGCTGCGCCGTGACCGACTCGAGCGCGGCGCGAGCGGCCTCACGCCGGATGCCGCTCTCCTCCATCTCACGAGCAGCGAGGGCGGCTCGGGCGTTCAGTTGGTCCAATCCTTCCGCAGATTCATCTGCGAGGCGCTCCTGGCGTGCCCGGTCCTGCTCCAGCAGGTCGAGCCGGTTCGTCAGCCGGTCGAGACTGCGCCGGGAGGCGTTGGACTCCTGTTCAGCGGCTTCAGCACGCCGCCGCAGTTCCCGTACGCGCTCCTGTTCGGCTTCGGCAGTCGAGCGGGCTGTATCCCTTGCTTCCTGTGATGCCTGGAGGGCCTCTCCCGTCTCTTGCAGTCGTGGTTCCGAGGCCTCGAGTTCACGTGTGAGCCGGGCGGTCGTTTCCTCCAGTGCCGTCTTCCGGGCGCCCGCCTCAACCCGTTCCCGCTCTATCCGGTCCAGGTCTCGCCGGTAGGCGTCCAGCCGCTCTCCTTCGAGACGGAGGTCGGACTCCAGCGAACGTACGGTGTCGCGGTGGGCGCCGAGGCGGCGGCGGCGTTCGTTGAGCGTCTGTTCGCGCAGGGTCAGATCTGCGCGCAAGTGCTCCAGGCGGGCTTCCTCGTCGGCGAGCCGTTTGCCTGCCGCTGTCGATTGTGCCTGAAGGGTTTCGATCTCTCTACGGAGGCCGCGCTGCTGCTCATCCAGCCGGTCGTAATCGGTCTGGGCGAGCGCCAATTCCAGTTCTTGAAGGCGGGATTCGTACTCGCGATACTTCTCTGCCCGCTCCGCCTGGCGTTTGAGGCTACGGACCTGCTTGCCGATCACCTCCGTGAGGTCGTTCAGGCGGGTGAGGTCGCCGCGCGTCTCTTCCAGCTTTCCGAGAGCCTGTCTTCGGCGGAGCTTGTACTTGGTGATGCCGGCCGCTTCCTCGAAGAGCCGCCTGCGGTCCTGTGCGTTCTCGGACAGGATCTCCTCGACCATCTTGAGTTCGATGACCGAGTAGGCCCCGGCGCCCATCCCCGTATCCATGAACAGGTCGAGGATGTCCTGGAGGCGGCATTTCACCCCGTTCAGGAGGTACTCCGACTCCCCGGATCGAAAGAGCCTGCGGCCCAGGGTGACTTCGGCATACTCGATGGGCAGGACGCCACGCGTGTTCTCGATGGTGAGGAGCACTTCCGCCATACCCAGCGGGCGCTTTTTGGAGGTCCCGTTGAAGATGACGTTCTCCATCTTCTCGGACCGGAGGATGCGGGCGCGCTGCTCCCCGATGACCCAGCGTACGGCGTCGACGATATTGGACTTGCCGCACCCGTTCGGGCCGACGATGGCCGTGACGCCCGGGTCGAACAGCAGCGCCGTGCGATCGGCGAAGCTCTTGAAGCCGTGGATCTCTAGTCTGCTGAGGTACATTACGAAGTGAAGTGGCCTTCCCTGGCGGCTTAGAACGTCCCTTGTATGCGTTCCGTTACGTACGGTTCACAATCCGGCGGTAAATCATTCCGGAAGAAATGCCTCCTATATTGGTGGGGGCTGGTGCGGGTTGGTCGCTCATCCGTTACATTATAGCGGAACACCGAACTTTCTGTTCAATCCACATACAGCTACAATGAAAGGATACGCATGGATCATGACGGCCGCCCTGGCAGCGGTCGTGCTACTCGGACCCGGGTGCACTGCCCGGGCGGACGTCGAATCTTCCGCCGGGAATGAATCCGGGGTCACCATTCCGGAGGCGAGTTCCTGGCGGGTGCACGACATGGATCGCCCCAACCCGTCCGCGATTACGCCGGCGGACCAGAGCCTCCCGGTGCCCCCGCCACAGGGCGCCGTCGTCTTGTTCGACGGTAAGGACCTGTCCCACTGGGTGAGCTCGGATGGGAGCGCCCCGCAGTGGAAGGTGGCGAACGGATACCTGGAGACGGTGCCGAGCACCGGCCCCATCCATACCACAGACACTTTCGGGGACGTGCAGCTCCACGTGGAGTGGGCGACGCCGAACCCGCCCCACGGTACCGGCCAGGACCGGGGCAACAGCGGCATCTTCCTGATGCGCCGGTACGAGGTACAGGTGCTCGATTCGTATAACGCCGACACGTACGCGGACGGGCAGGCCGGGGCGCTCTATGGCGAGTACCCGCCGCTCTACAATGCGACGCGCGCCCCCGGGGAGTGGCAGGCGTACGACATCTACTTCCGCCGGCCCCGCTTCAACGCGGACAGCTCGCTCGCCGAGCCTGCACGCATGACGGTCGTCTTGAACGGCGTGTTGATCCAGGATAACGAGGTCATGACCGGCCCGACGACCTGGCTGCACCACTTCCCGTACCGGGCCCACGCCGACGCGCTGCCGCTGGAGCTTCAGGATCACAACCACCCGGTCCGCTACCGCAACATCTGGGCCCTGCCGATGCCGGAACGGCCTGAGCCGCCGGCGTCCTACGCCACGGCCCTCAAGCCCGTCGACCTGACGACGGCTCAGATGGACGCCCTCGTGGGCCGCTACGGAAGCGCAGAGGGGCAGCCGTTCATCACGGTCGCCCGCTCCGGGGACAGCCTGACGGCCCTGTTCGCAGGCCGGACGGATCCATTTGAAACGGTGGCGGTGGCGCCGAACGAACTGGACCTGAAGTACACCGCCGGGCGCCTGGTCTTCGACCTGGACGACCAGGGAACGGCCACAGGCCTGACGTTCCACCTGGGCGGCGACGAGATGAAGCAGCCGAAACAGCAGTAGCGGGTTTCGCCTTCGCGGTACAGGGGTGGGGAGATGCTGGCTGTCTCTCCACCCCTCGTTTTTGGTTCATGTTTCATTGTTCTCGGGTTCGTGCGAGTGGATGGCACAGGTTTACGCGGTAGTAGTGATGCCACCGCCTGGAGCGGGGGGCACCACTGGTTTCAACCGGGAGCAGGACGTCCAAGAACGTGGGTGGTATGGGTTGGGGAGCCGCTTCATTCTCTCTTGCCATGCTGCCACGGGCCGGCTACCTTGAATGGACGTCGGATCAGAAACGGGTCAGGCCCATGCGCCGCTTTCCGGCCCCGCACACTTCCATCGCGCTTCTCCTGCTCGCCGCCTTTTGCCTCGCGGGCTGTGAAGCGGATCTGCCTACCCGCGACCATTTCGAGACGCCCTTTTCCATGTACGGGGTTCTCTCGCCCGACTTGGACTCGCAATCCGTCCGCGTCTACGCTACTGAGGATTTCCCGTCGCTCGGCTCCGCGGCGATCGATGCCGTCGTCACCTCGAAGGATCTGACGACCGGAGAAACGCGCACCTGGACAGACTCGGTCATCGTGGATCCGAACGGGCAGCACGAGCACGTCTTCTGGTCCCCTTTCCGAGCCGAGTACGGGCACCGCTACCACGTCGAAGTGACTCGCCCGTCCGATGGTGCCAGCGCTTTCGCCGAAGCGCGGGTCCCGAGTCCCGTGACCGTGCAGTTTGACCAGTCCCAGAGTCCGGACATCTACGTCACCATCAAAGGCAAGGGCATGCGACTGCTCCGGCCCGAGGCCGTCTATTCCCTCGAAAAGCCGTTCCTCCCACCCAACACGTACTACCCCATCCTCAGCTACTCGATCTCGTACGAGGGGCAACAGGAGCAGATCGCGGGCGGCTGGCAGTTCCGCATCCGCCTGAACTTCGACCACGACAAGGTGGAACCGTGGTACCTGCTCGACACATTGACACGGAAGATACCCGCACTTGGCTGCCGGCAACTCATCCTACACCACCTGCGGTTCCGGGCGGTGGTCGGGGACTCGATCTGGAACCCGCCCGGAGGCGTGTTCGACCCGCGCGTCCTCTCTCACCCGAAGGCGATGAGCAATGTGGAGGGCGGGTTCGGGTTCGTCGGGGCGGGCTACCGGATCGACGAGGATATCGACCTTTCCCGTGAGGCCGTCGAAAAGGCGTGCTTCATCTATTTCAATCCGC
>DASSAV010000205.1:0-12445 GCA_035699265.1 Rhodothermales bacterium | reverse complement strand
CCTGTTCGGGCTGGCCGCCTTCACCGCCGAGAGCCGCACCAAAGAGATCGGCGTACGCAAGGTGCTCGGGGCGACCGTGCCCTCCATCGTCGGCCTGCTCTCGAAGGACTTCGTCAAGCTGGTGGTGATCGCCCTGGTCGTAGCCGTGCCGGTCGCCTACTACGTCATGGGCCGGTGGCTGGACGGGTTCGCCTACCGCATCGAGATGGGAGCGGGCGTATTCCTCCTGGCAGGTTTCGCGGCCCTGGCCATTGCGCTCGCGACGGTAAGCTACCAGGCCGTCCGCGCCGCCGTCGCCGACCCCGCCGACAGCTTACGGTACGAGTGAGTGCGCTCTTCGGCAATTTGTGAGAATGATGTATCTTGACATGTACTTACATCCATACACAGTTGAACCGGAAGCGACCTCGTATGTCGCCGAGATTAAAGCAGCACCTCATCCCCGGCCCATACCGCTTCTACATCGTACTATTTGACTGCACCGAGAGGGCACACATCCATGTGGACCGAGAGAACAAGAGTGCGAAGTTCTGGTTGGAACCGGTGGCCCTTGCCTCGAACTACGGCTACAGAAAACAGGATTTGCGGGACATCGAGCGGAAGATCCCCGACAATCACCAAACCCTACTGAGCTTCTGGGATGAGTACTGCCGCGAATAAACAGAGGCCGACGGGGACCAAACCCCCTCCCCCATCTGCCTATGGAGATCCGACCTTCGTTCGGTTGGAGGTGACGGACGACCTCATTACGGCGTATCTGTCGGATGGCCGGGTCGTAAGCGTTCCGCTTTGGTGGTCGCCCACACTCTCCAGGGCGAGCGCAGAGCAGCGGGGGAGCTGGCGCATCATAGGGGCGGGTAGGGTAGCCGAATGGGAAGACCTGGACGAACACATCAGCGTCGGCAGCTTCTTTCACGGCTCCCCTGCCCCCGGCGCCTGCAATCCCGAATACGCGGAGTAGCGGACGAACATCTTGGCGGGACGGGCGGGCACATCGCCGACGTGCCCCTACCGGATGCAGGCGGACATCTCGGCGAGATGTCCCTACCGTGGCGGCATGGGCGATGGATGTTAACCCACAACCCATGAACCTCCTAACTCGTCACTCCTTTCTTATTAAACCGGTTCATCGCCGTCACCAGGCCCTCGGTGACAAACGTAATGGCAGCCTCGGAGGCCTTCTCGACGGCTTCGGCCATCACCGGCTGATCCTCTTCAGGAAAGCGTTCGAGCACGTACTGCACCTGTCGGCCCCGTGGATAGTTGTTGCCCACGCCGATTCGAATGCGGGGGAAGTCGTCCGTGTGGAAGCGGTCGATGATATCCTGGATGCCGTTGTGGCCGCCCGCACTTCCGCTCTGCCGGATCCGGACGGCCCCCACAGGCAGGTTGATGTCATCCACCACGACGATGACGTCCTCCGGCCTCAGCCCGAAGCGAGTCAACATTGCCTGCGCGGCGGTCCCGCTCCGGTTCATGTACGTGAGCGGCTTCACCAGGCCGACAGACCGACCGCGAAAGCTGCCGAAGCCGGCCAGCACGTGGGCCCCCTCCTGCCGCAGCGGAATACCAGCGCGCTCAGCCAGCGCGCGCACCACGGCGAAGCCGATGTTGTGCCGGGTTCCCTCGTAATCCGCACCAGGGTTGCCGAGACCGATGATGAGGCGTTGAACTTTCATAGAGGCCACTGCTAAGCCGCTTTCAACAGACCCATCTCCTCGGAATCCATTTCCAGCCTGTTGACGGGAAGCGAGAGTGCCTGCAACCCGTCGAGAACGGACGTGATCGCAGCTTCGAGCGAGTCCGCCTGTACGTCACAGTGAAGATAGGCCACCCCTGATCGAACACATGGAGTAACGTCTCCCTGGAATACCTCGAATAAGCGTTCCGCCCAGTGCTTCAATTCGTCTCCCTCGAATACGTCGGGGTCTGCAGGAGCGATTTCAAAGCTAAACGTTCTCATGGGCCACTCTCATTTATGGGGGCAGTTGTCCACTTCGTGCAGAATGTGGTTTGCGTGATTGCCGGTGTCTCTAGGCGTGGACCATACCGGAACCCTGCAACCTCCCCGCTTGCCATTGGGACAGAGCAGGAAACCCCATGCATGAGCGCGTGGCCCTGCCTTCTCCAAACGCCACCCGTTCTCAAGCGCATACGCGACAGCCTTTCGGATGTCTTTGTTCGGGTGGCGTGGTACAACTGGCAGCCAAAAGCGGGATGGGTTACGCCCGTACAAAAAACAGGTTGCACACCGCAGATGTGGACCCACGGTGTGCAACCTGTCTCAGAAAACCGAACCCGTTAGAGTTCTTCGTCGCTGTCGGCTTCGGCCGTATCGACCGTCTCGGTGCCCTCCAGGTCCACCTCAGCCTCTTCGACGACTTCGACGCGCGGTGCGGCGACGGTGACGATGGTAGCATCGGGCGATTCATGAATCGTAATCCCCGGAACACTCACATCCGACACGTGGATCGAATCGCCGATGGAAAGGTGCTCGATCTCGATGTCGATAGCGGCGGGGATATCCCCTGGCAGGCAGGAGACGGTAAGCTCGTGCAAAACGACAGCCGTCTCACCCCCCTGCTGGATCTGGCCGACAGGCGTGCCGATCAGGTGTACAGGGACCTTCAGCGTAATCTTCTCATCGGCGCGCAACACCTGAAAGTCGGCGTGGATCGGCACGTCAGTCACCGGATGCAGGTCCACGTCCTTCATGATGCAGTCGAAGCTGCTGCCGTCGATCTTGATGGCAATGCGGTGTGTCTCCGTCGTGTAGATCAGCGGCCGCAGGCTGAGCTCGGGCACTTTGAAGGTGACGGGCTCGACGTGGTGACCGTAGAGGATACAGGGTACGAGGCCCTCCCGACGGGCAGCACGTGCCGCGCTCCGTCCCGCTTCACGCGGCTTGGCCTCAATCGTAATTACGTCCATCGCTAGTCCGATTGATTAGGTTAATGAAAGTGTTGGAAAGTGTTTATGTGTTCGAGTGTTATCGTGTTCGGGTGTTCGAGTCTTAACGTATTCGGGCGCTCAAGTGAAAAGCCTCAGCGCGGGCACGTGAGCACTTTAACACATGAACACTCGAAAACGTGAACACTCTATTCGACAAACAGTGTCGAGACCGACTCGTCCGTGTAGATGCGGCGAATGGCGTCCGCGAAAATGTCCGCGACACTCACCACCTCCACCTTCGGCGACGTGCGCTGCAGGGGGATGGTGTCCGTCACCACCACACGGCTGATCGGCGATTCCTCGATGCGGTCGTACGCCGGTCCTGACAGCAGCGCGTGTGTCGCCGCCGCCAGGATCTCCAGCGCACCGTAATCACGCAGCGCCTTCGCCCCCTGCGTCAGCGTGCCCGCCGTATCGATCATGTCGTCTATGAGGAGCACATTTCGGCCCTTCACGTCGCCGATGATGTTCATGACCTCGGCTTCATTCTGACGCGGGCGCCGCTTGTCTACCAGGGCGAGGTCCACTCCGATCCGCTTGGCATATGCCCGGGCCATCTTCAAAGCGCCGACGTCCGGTGCCACCACGACCAGGTTCGAGCGGTCGAGATGCGGAAAGTAATCGATCAACACGTGGGAGCCGTAGAGATGATCCACGGGCACGTCGAAGAAACCCTGAATTTGGGGTGCGTGCAGATCCATCGTGAGCACCCGGTCCACCCCCGCGGTCGTCAGCATGTTCGCCATGAGCTTAGCGGCGATCGAGACGCGCGGCTGGTCTTTTCGCTCCTGTCGGGCGTACCCGAAATAAGGGATCACCGCCGTGATCCGAGCGGCGGAGGCGCGCTTCGCCGCATCCACCAGCATGAGCAACTCCATCCAGTTCTCGGAAGGCGGCGGTGTGCTCTGGATGATGAACAAGTCGGTGCCGCGAATCGACTCCTGATACGCGACGTACATCTCGCCGTCGGAGAAATTCTTGATGGTAAGCTGACCCAGATCCTGCCCGAACACATCGGCGATGCGGCGGGCCAGCGCAGGGTTGGATCGGCCGGTAAAAATGGAGATGGGCAGGTCGGCTTTCGCAGGACGCATGCAGAACGAGGTGACCTTCAGTGCGGATGGATGCCGCCGAACGGGCAAGGGCGAACGACAACAAAAAACCTGCGTGGCATCGCGCAGGAACGATATGATAGGGAGAAATCCCGGCCGGCGATCTCGAGATCGAAATGCTGCGTCTCCCGATGTGCTGCCCGGGGAGGATTCGAACCTCCACATACGGCTCCAAAGGCCGCTGTCCTGCCATTAGACGACCGGGCATCGTAAGCCCCGAAGCCGCCGCCCCGGTACCTACAGGCAGGTTAAAATAGCGAACCCGCGCGGGGGAGTCAACGCGAGCCGCCTCGCCAGGTTCTTCCCTCGATTCCATACGACACTGACCATGAGGCTGCAAATACCCCCACACCTGGGATTCTTTTCCCACATCATCGAAAGCGGCAGGCTATTCGTGCAACAATTCGTACCGTTTTTCCGTCGGATCGTGCCGAAACGAAGGCTCCACGACGGGGAAATCGGGTGTGGGCGCGCCCGGATACTGCCTCCTCGGAGGGTAACACAGAAATTGCACCGGCGCCCGATCCTTCCGGCTCGATTTCTGTACCACGACCGGTATTGCCTGATCGAGAACACGCGCCCGCCTGCCTCGCAGGCCTGCGCCTATACATAAACCATTACGTATGGAAACCAACGGCACCGAACATACGACCCGTGCCATCGGCGTCATCGGCGGCATGGGTCCTTATGCCGGACTCGACCTCGTCCGAAAAATCTTCGACAACACGGTGGCGGGTACGGATCAGGATCACCTCCCGGTGGCCCTCCTCTCCTACCCGCACCTCATCATAGACCGCAGCACGTACATCTTCGGCCAGACGAAAGAAAATCCGGCGCTGGCGCTGGCCGATATCGCGCGCAAGCTCGAAGCGGCAGGCGCCGTCGTGGCGGCGATGCCCTGCAACACGGCGCATGCGCCCATGATCTTCGACGTCATCGGCGAGGAGCTGTATCGAACAGGCCACAAGATCCGGATGCTCAGCATGATCGACGAGGCGGCGCGGTTCGTTCGCGACGAGATGGACGGGGTGCAGCGCGTCGGCGTCATTTCTACTATGGCTACCTACAAGCTGGGGCTGTATACGAAGGCGCTGGAGGCCGCAGGAATCGAGCCCGTGCTGCCCGACGAGGACGTGGAAGAGCACCTCGTGAACCGCACCATCTTCGACCCGAACTTCGGCATCAAGGCCAAGGCCAACCCGGTCACCCACACAGCCAGGCAGAATCTTCTGGACGCTATCGGCCACCTCCAGCAGAAGGGCGCTGAGACCGTCATTCTGGGCTGCACGGAACTCCCCCTCGCCATCACCGAATCGCAGATCGGTTCAGTGACGATGATCGACCCCACGGTCGTCATTGCCCGCGCCCTCATCCGAGAGACGTACCCGCACAAGCTCCTTCCCCTTCAGATGCACGTCCCAGCCGGTGAAATCTGACCGGGGCCAACGTCCGCCGGCCTGCCCCGGCAGGCGTTGCTAGCGATTGTCCCGAACCAGAACGACCTGCGCATTATCGGCGCGGGAGGCCTGGGTCGCGAGATCCCGAAAGGCGCCGTATTGCTCCGGCGGAATTGTCGTCTCGCTGACTTCCAGGTGGCGTATGTATCGGAGTACCCCCTCGTCGCCTACACTCACCTCAGCCACATAGCTCGCAAACGGCGTCTCGATCTTAACCGGGGCCGGCGCCGCCTCGACATGATATCCTGCCGGAAGTTCATAGGTGAGCGTGTCCACGGCTGCAAACGCATATGCGAACACCACCGGTTGCGCCCGCTTTTCGTCTGTTGGCGGAACAACGGTCCAATGCTCCAGCAAATCCGGGCGAAAGAAAATCCGGTCCCCGGTACGCGAGCCGTACTTCCCGAGCTTGAGCTTGACAGGCAGGCTGACGCTTGGCCCCCGGGCGTCCACACTGGAAAAGTCGGCGCTCAACAACTCGAAGCTCGGCAGGTCAAGCTCCGAGCGCAGCCATTCATCCCGGTCCTTATCGGTCCGCTCCGCCAGCGCGATCCGGAGACGGTCCTGGGCGTTGCCGGTGTATTCCGTGCGAACGTCTGCGACGGCATTGCCGTCCGGCTGAAGCACGATCCGCCCCCGCCGAACCTGCATATTGTCTCGCGGCCCCGAACGCGGCGTGCGGACAAGCTTGCCGCCTTCGGGGGTGACGGCCAGCGCCCAGCGGTCCTCGTTACTGCCGCCGACCCTCCCGAACGGCATCGTCTGGCTCGTGCATTCGAGCCAGAGCGTATCCCGCTCCAACGGAATGAACAGAACGACGTGGTTGAACTGGTTCGTGGGAAACTCTTTCTGCACATCGGGCTCATTGTACCCGTTGTCTATTAGCGCAGGATAGGCCAGCACACCTGCCGCCTTGAGCAACGCCGCCATGTAGTTCACGAGCGCCTTGCAGTCGCCGTACCCCTGGCGGTAGACGTACTCGGCGTCGTAGGGGCGCCATCCGCCGAGACCCAGTTGGATGCTCACGTAGCGTGTGGTCGATTGCAGATACCGGTAAAGCCGCTCCACCTTTTCAAGGTCGGTCTGGGCGCCGGCTACCACCTCCTCGACCTTTGCTACCGCTTCCGGCGGAAGCTGATCGCGGCCTTTTATCAATCCGGCGTACCACGCCCCGAATGAGGCCCACGTGCTCATGTCACCCTCAGTTCCTTCGATCTCGAACCGGGAAGGCCCTGTGTAAATGACCGGCGCCTGCTCCTCCAATGATGGCCCGAAAGGCTCAGGCTCGCGCTCCGGCAGTCCAGAAAACGTCCAGCGCAACACGCGCCCGTGCGAGCTACCGGCCTCGGTCGGCTGTGCTTGGGTGCCGCGCGCCGAATACCGCACTTTCATATTCCCAGGTGCAATGATTTCCAGCACCGCGTGCTCGACTGGCGCCTCATCCTCCTGCGGTGCCCAGATGGGCCAACTCAGAAGCCCGTCACGTTCAAGTTCGTAAGAGAACTCCACGGTGTAAGGATAGATGTCGTGGACAAGTTCGGCATACTTGATCCGGTTGTCTTCGTAAAGCGAGAACCCCGAAATCGCGCTGACGTCCCGAATGTCGCGCTTCTTGAGCTTTCGCACGACCTTCCCGCCGGCATCCCTTATACGGCCTTCAAAGCTTTTGATGTGTATAAACTTGTCGTATGGGATTACAATGGCCCCGTAGTGTCGTCCGTTCGCATCGGCTACAGTCGCAACGCGGTGCACAATTTCCGTCGCATGTCCCGCATCCTTGACCTCAAACCGGACATAAGCTAGACGGACGACGACCGATGCGTTGCCCCGCAAATGCTCCGACTCTGGCGTTATTCGGAACGAAGGATCGATGCCCTCCGGCACGTCTTGCGCACGAGCGGACAACGGCGCAAAGACCGATAGGAGCAAGCACGCGGTGCCTACGAGAAAGGCCGGCAGCGTTTGAGGTCTCATGGCTGTTCTGGAAGCTTACTGTAGGCAGCCTGCGATACAGCGCGGCGGCTCTCATTGAACCGTTGACGTGGCCTGCTCTCCACTTCCCCTTTTCAACACGACTTGCTGTGCCTCCGCAGCGACAACCGCATCGAAGAACTTCCGCAGTTCCGGGTACTGTCCGGCGGTAAACACGGCCTTCCCGATCACGAAGCGCGTGCTCACATTTATCGCGTGGCCCTGCACATCTACGCTTCTCTCGTACATGGCACCTCCTGAGCTCATACTGATACGCGCGCCGTGCGGAGACTCTACCACGCTGTACCCAGCGGGCAACTCGAAACGGGCGGAATACGTGAGATCCCTCGGGTAGGCAAAGTCCACTGGAAAGGTCCGCTCCGGTAGCCGCAATGGGTTCTCAGCCATACGGTCGAGCGCAACAGGGTTCAGATAGATAAGATCGCCCGCCGCCAGGGCATACGGTGACTCTGAAAACGTGACAGTGCTCTTCAGCGGTGCGTAGATATCGTCTGCGCCTTCTATGTGAAGGGAGTCAAGCTGTATGTCGGCCAGGCCATTCAGAATCACATCTTGGACAAATTTCTCTTCATCACCTTTTTCATTCAACGCGCTCCTGCGGTCGAGGGCGGCATATTCGAAATCCGACGTCTGCACGTTGCCTGAAAGCCTGCCGAGACTGTCTAGTCGAACCAGCAGCAGGCTCTGACGCCTCAGTCTTCCGGCCGCTGAAATGGGCGACCAGGCTGCCCCTTCTTCTCGGACCACCCATCCTTTGCCGTTCAGGTCGTCGGTGGGCAGCAGCGTATACGGGCGAAGCGGATCAGTGGCGTCGAGGAAGATGGTCTCACCCCCGATACGTACAGCTCCGATGACCGCGTTAAACTGGGAGAGAATCGGATACACGTCGATGACGCTGCCGTGGCTTCGCGTGCTGATCAAGACGGGGTTCGCGTTCAATCCGGCCTCGCGAAGCATCGAAACCAGCAGCAAATTCACTTCCGGCTCACTGCCGCTCTTGCTGCGCAGGACGTCGCTCAACTCATGATCGAGGTAGACCCCGGGCTCGCCGGTGCAGTGTATGCTCGTGCGGACGAAATCGTAGATGGCGGCGAGCTTCTCCCGTGGATCGTCGAGTCCAGCCGTCAGCGTCTGAACGTGCTGGTGCACGGCCTTGCCCCGGCCCAGCCGGCCCCCGAACAGGTCGTCCTGCATGAGCCTTTCCGCCAGTTCGTCCCACGTCGGCAGAAACTTCCGGGCTTGCTGGCCATCGTGGTAGGCCCCGAGCTGGAACTCGATCTGTGCGCGGTAATCCTCCGGTGTCGTCATGTACGGCTCGTCGCGTAGCGCGGGGACGTCCTTCATAACGAACCGATACTGGGTGCTCGGACCATATGGCCGGGTGAGCGGTGTCTTTTCGGAAATGTCGAAGGGCAGTGTACCGCGCGTGGCTCGGACGTACGCGAGTGTTCCGGGAATCTCAGGCCGAAACTCGCTCCACAACGTAGGTTCGCTCGCCTGAAACTCCCACCTGGGCAGAAAGGCAGGGCTCTCGGTCGTAACCGTGTACATGTATTCGACAATTGCGCCGGGTTCCAGAGCTGGAAGCGTAAACCTGACTCGCTTGTACTCTCCGTCAATGTCTTCATCGAAGATCGAGGAGCGCTCCAGCTTGTGGAATTCGGGTTTACCGTTTTCCCCCCGCGTAATCGTCTGACCCCTGATGTGAGAGACCCGCTGAAAATCATCTACGGCATAATAGGCGATGCTGAATGTGCCCCAGTCGTAACCTGCCTGAGAAAGGATCTTGATGCGGCGATGCCTGATGAACCGGTACGACCAGTCGTGCTCGAACGCCACGGTGCCGTAGTCGGCCCGGATGACGGCGGCGGCGTTCGTGTCCGCCGGGAATGAGTCCATGTTCAGTTCCGCCTCCGTGACCTTTCCCCACCTGATGGGGTCGGGCTGAGCTTGAAGGAGGTGCGCCGGGAAAAGAAGGATGGCGCAGGCGATGAGCGGAGTACAGTATTTCATGAGACGTTCCAGGTTTAAGTCGGCTACGGCCCCGAAGCTTGAATGACCGCGATAGAGTACGATCTCGCATGAAGCGGTTCACAGCCTCTCGAACCTTACCAACTCGTGCCCCCAGACACCGGCGCCCTTTCACTCACAGTCTTACTCTACCCACACACGCACTCTAATCCGCTGCATGCAATGCAAACATGCACAACAACTTGCACTCATGCAATAGCGGAAGGATATTTTATCCATGCACACCTGTAGGCCCGCAAAGTGCGGCACGGGACCCCAACACCATACCCCGCGTACAGACTTGACCCACGGGCCTAACTTTCACGACCCCGACCTCCGCGCGCCATGGTGAGCCAGGCCGTAGAAGACTACCTCAAGACGATCTACAAGCTCCAGCACGAGGGGCCTGTCTCTACGACGGAGATCGCGCGCGTGATGAACGTGTCCTCCGCGTCGGTGACCAACATGATGAAGCGCCTGGCCGGCATGGGGCTCCTAGAGCATCGTTCCTACCGCGGCGTGACGCTCACCCCTGCCGGCGAGAAGATCGCCCTTGAGATCATCCGCCACCACCGCCTGCTGGAACTGTATTTGAAGGAGGTCATGGGGTACTCGTGGCAGAAGCTCCACGAAGAGGCCGAGCATCTGGAGCATCACATCTCAGAGGAGTTCGAGGACAAGATCGAGGCCCTCCTCGGGTATCCGACGCACGATCCTCACGGTGACCCCATCCCCACCCGTGAGGGCGTTATCGGCGAGGTGGCGACCAACCCGCTCTCCGAGATCGAGCCGGGCCATGCCGTCGTCGTCCGTCGCGTTTCGGACACGGACCCCGAGCTACTGCACTACCTGGAAGAGATCGGCCTGATGCCTCGCACGGAACTCGAGGTGCTGGAAAAGGCCCCCTTTGAAGGGCCGATTACGCTCCGAATCGAGGGCCGCGAGCGCATCGTCGGACACGGTGTAGCGTCCTGCGTCTTCGTCAGCCCGCCGGAAGACTAGCGCCAGGCCATCGGAAACCCTGGTCTCCCAAAGGCACGGTGACCAGCCCGGGCATCTTCTTTACTCCGCCACGCCTTCCCACATGAGTGCAGGCATTAGGACCGCCATGCCGAAGGCGATGACAGCGAGGACGAAGAACGAGTTACCGACCGCAGTGGCGCTGTCGAGCAACCCCACCCCGCCGAGCATCGTGTGCCAGTCGTGCAGAACGTGATCCCCACCGAGCAGCGGGAGACGCTGAGCCCTGGCGTCCGCCGCGTACACGCTGATGTTGATCAGGTTATGGCCCAGCCAGAACAACGATACCTGGACCCCCGTGCGATAGCTGTGCCGGTAGAAACTGCCTGCCAGCACGAGCGGCAGCACGATCTGCATCAGCGTGCCGCCCATGATGTGGAAGTCGTGCCCCAGAATCGCAAAGAACACGTGCCCCGCCTCGTGGATGATCAGGTCTGCATCATCCAGCAGCGTGTAGAACCCCCGATGCGAACAGAAGTAGAGGCAGGCGGGGAACAGCAGGACAGACACGGCCCATGCGCGCAGATGACGTCCATACTGCTCACGGACTTCCCTGAGTTGTGCCGGAAGGGTACCCATAGGAAAATGCCGGAAGCGGGCGGGGCGCCAGGCGCCCCGCCCCACGGATCAGTTCTCGACGAAGCGCGGCGTGAGCGTGCTGGCCAGGAAACACATGCAACCGACGGCAAACAGCAGGGCTCCGATGTAAAGACTATAATCGCTCACGCCGAGCGTCGCTACCAGCATCTGCCAGTCCTGCACGCCGACAGGGTGCGGGTGCGGCGCAGAGGTATGGCTTAGATACGTGCTTAGGTTGACGAGATTCTGCCCCAGCCAGAACAGGAATACTTGGAGGCCGAATGCATACTCGTACACCAGGAAGAAGAAAACCAGCAAGAGCGGGATGACGAGCTGGCCTATGCTGCCGCCGGCATATTGTGTACTCCCCCCGAAGATGGCGAATCCGTAGTGGCCCATTTCGTACATATAGAACGAGGCCTTATCCAGGATCGTGAACGACGCCGGGTTCAAAAGGTAATAGACACACGCCGGGAAAAGTAACGCCGACACGAGCCAACCGCGGGGAGAATCGGTTTGTACCGCAGATCCGTGGTAGTAAGTAGTACGCATGACGTTGACCTGGTCTGGTTATTCGACGCTAAAAAACATCTCAATAGCAGGGGTGACCTTACGAATTGCCACGCCGTTACTTCTTTACACCTTCCATTTCCGAATGACGCACGACGCTGACCCAAAACCGCTCGCCAATCGCACCAAAAGCCTTCGCCAGAGCGATATCCGAGCCGTCACCTTACTCTTAAGCGAGTTTGATGCCATTAACCTCGGGCAGGGCGTCTGCGACATGCCTACGCCGGAGCCGATCAAACACGGTGCCCGGCTGGCCATCGAGGACGACCACTCCACCTACACCAGCTATGCAGGCATCGCGCCGCTTCGCCGCGCCATCCTGAACAAAGCCCGTTCCTTCAATCATATCCCGGCAGCTTCAGAGGACGAGATCCTGGTGAGCGTGGGGTCGACCGGCGCGTTCGTCACGGCTATTTTCACCCTGCTCGAACCCGGCGACGAGGTCGTGCTCTTCGAGCCGTTCTACAGCTACCACCGCAACCTCATCGCGCTCACCGGCGCGACACTCCAGTACGTCCCCACGCGCGGGCCTGGCTGGGAGATCGACTTCGAGGAGCTGCGGCGCGCGATTTCACCTCGGACGAAGGCAATCGTCCTCAACACGCCCTCGAACCCGAGCGGGAAGGTCTGGTCGCGAGCCGAACTGGAAGCAGTCCTCTCGCTGCTCCAGGAACATGACCTGTACGCGATTACGGATGAGATCTACGAGTACATGACGTACGACGGGCACGAGCACGTCTCGCTCGCCTCGCT
>DASSAV010000204.1:0-5077 GCA_035699265.1 Rhodothermales bacterium | reverse complement strand
ACGAGTCGCGGCGTGTCTGCCGGGTCAGAGAGCCTGCCCAGTCCGGCCACGAGGTGCATGGCCGCAGGGTCGTCCGGCGCCAGGCGATCCAGCGCGGCCCGAACCGAATCGGCCCACGGGGACCACGGCGTCGTCTGGCCGGAGCGGCCGAAGTAGTAGGCTGCGTTCCGGCGAACGTTCGGGTCGGGGGCGTGCAGGTGTGGCAACAACCAAGCTACTGCCTCCGGCGCGTGCACGTCGCGCAGGGCGTACCGCCCGATAGCGAGGGCCAGAGCAGCGGCATCAGATACGGCCGCCGCGAGGTGGGGCAGGAGGGCGAGGGAGGTCGAGTCCCCCTGCTTTCCGAGCGCCGTCAGCAGTTCCGCCCGGACGGAGGGTTCGCGTTCCGAGGCCAGCGCATCCAGCAGGGAGCGTGACGGAACAGGCCCGGGCATCTGGCCGAGTGCAAAGGCGGCGTCGGCTCGCACCTGGGGTGCAGGATCCTGCAAGAGGCGCAGCAGGGCGGGAACGGCGTCCTGATCCTGCACGGAGCCCAGGGCAAACGCGGCGCGCGCGCGAACGGGCGCGTGTGGATCGTTGAGCAACCTGGTGAGGGCTTCCCCATCGCGGTTCACCTGAAGGTCGACCACACGCTGCAGGCCGGTGCGGTACAACAGGCTATCGGCGTGTCTAAATGTACCACCCTGTGCGTGTACAATGGCGGGTATTCCCGAGAACAGGAGGGTGATCGCAAGAAGACGCACCCATAGAAAAGAAGCACCGAATAGAGGGGACATAGATACAGATAGCTTCTGTGGGGTAAAAAAGCAGTCACGAGCTTGCAAAAAGCGCACGATGCGGGATCGCGCGCGGCATCCGATCCGTCATGTTGCTATCGTACGCGGAATCCTGCAGACGGCTCTGCGCATACATGTTCGAAAAAAGCTAGACCAGTGGCACACCAAAATCGTGCAGCTATTTGCGAGACAGATGGAGGGGAAACTGTTATGTATTCGACGACGGGCATAGACGCCATCGCCACGATTACGGAACTTCGATCAAAGACCTCGGAGCTGCTCGACCACGTCCGTCAGAAGCGGTCGAGTGTGCTCATCCAGAAAAACAACGAGGCTTTCGCAGTATTAATCGATTGGGAGACGTATCTGCAACTCATCAATGCCGCCGGTGAGGAGAAGGAGACGGAGGACCGCCCGTCCCGCAGGCGGGGCCGAAAGAAGGAGAGCGGAACCACCGGGGAGGCTGCGGGCAGCACGCCATGATACTGAATAGTCGGCACGAACCGGGCAGCCGGAACGAAGCGGGCAGGTGGACTGAGCCGGGCGGGCGAAACGAAACAGCCCAATCCCAGCGGGGGATTGGGCTTCTTGTCGTGCGAAGTTGTAGAGTGCGAAAGGGGGGACTCGAACCCCCACTCCTTTCGGAACCAGCTCCTAAGGCTGGCGCGTCTACCGGTTCCGCCACTTTCGCGCGTCTTTTTCGTGCAGGACGCCACATACGTGCCGTTTTCTCAAGAGTTCCACCCGCAGGCGGACAAGCGTTTTGCGGATATTCATAGATTACGCCCTGCCCAGCGCTGGCATCAGGGGCCGGGCGGAGAGACTCTGGCGGCAGCCATTCCATCCTCCGGAATCCGAGATTTAGACATGGGGAGCGGCGATCGTTGCCCGATCCTCTTTGAATTGAATATTCTTCAGACAGCCTTCGCACCTTCATGTCCAGTCGTACTCGCCGGTTCTCATTGATCCCCTGGAGCACGCTGCTCACGGCGCTTCTTGTGAGCGCCGGATGCGCCGGTCCGCGCCCCGCCGTTCAGCCGACCCCGCCGCCCACTGCGGCGGCGGCAGATACGGCGGCAGCGGCGGACACCACGGCGACGCCTGCGCCCGCGATTCCGCCTACGGTGCCCATCACCGTAGCAGCGCCCATCAGGGGCGTGACGGACACGACCGGTACGACGCCGGGCCGGTTCGACCTCGGCAAGATGTGGACGTTCGACTACCCGCCGATCGACTACTTCCGCCAGGCGTACGACATCGACGTAGACCAGGCATGGTTCGACCGCGCCCGCCTGGGGGCGCTCCGGTTCGCCACGTATTGCTCCGCCTCGTTCGTCTCGCCCAATGGTCTCGTCATGACCAACCACCACTGCGGGCGCGAGAGCATCGTTCAGGTAACGGAGTCGGGAGAGCACCTCATCGAGGACGGTTTTTATGCTCATTCCATACAAGAGGAGCGGCCCGTTCCGGGGTTGTTCGTGGACCAGCTCATCGACATCGAGGACGTAACGGGTGAAGTCCTCCAGTCGCTCCAGGGTCTGACCACGGATGAGGAGCGCGCCGAAGCCCGGGAGCGAGCCATTCAGCAGATTACGGACCGGATGACGCAGGAGGCCGGCGGCGCGACCGCCGGCGTATCGGTCCAGGTGATCTCCTTCTACAATGGCAGCAAGTATTCGGCTTACACATTCCACCGCTACGATGACGTGCGGCTCGTCATGGCGCCCGAGGAGCAGATCGCTTTCTTCGGCGGGGATCTGGACAACTTCACCTACCCGCGCTACGACCTGGACATGAGCTGGTTTCGGGTGTACGGTCCCGACGGCGAGCCGCTCAGCACGCCTAACTACTTTCACTGGAGCGAGGACGGCGCGAAGGCGGGCGATCCTGTTTTCGTGGTCGGCAACCCAGGCTCGACCGACCGGCTCGTGACGGTAGCGCAGCTCGAGTTCTTCCGGGACGTCCAGCAACCCGCCATCTTGAGCTACATCAAGTCGGCCGAGCAGGTCTTGCGCGACTACAACGCAGAGCATCCCTCGGACGAGATCAACACGCAAATCTTTTCCCTCGCCAACTCGGAGAAGGCGTACACCGGCCAGTTGAAGGCGCTCCGCGACGAAAGAATCATGGCCAGGCGCCGCGCCGAAGAGCAGCAGTTCATCCAGGCGATCCGTGACAGTTCGCAACTGGCATCTCAATACGGCGACCTGATCGATCAGATCGCCGAGATCGAGCAGGAGCGGGGGCGATACAGGCAGGAGTACACCGCCTTCTTCGGGCTGAATCCCCGGTCCAGCTATTCGTCGGCCACCTTGCGCCGGGCCATTCTCGTCGCCGACTTTCTCACGCAGCACCAGGGGGACGGAGCGCCGCCGGACCTCTCCAGCCTGCGCCAGCAACTCGAACAGGTAGCGGACCAGCCGCGCGAGGTCGACCAAGGCATGCTGGCGGCCCGGTTCCGCACGTTTCAACAGGCATTCGGGCCGAACAGCCAGATCGTTCAGCAAATCTTACAGGGGCGCTCTCCGGAAGAAGAAGCACAGCGGATCATCAGCAATACGGCACTCACGGATACGGACGAGATCATCGACGCCCTGCAACAGGGGTCGTTGACGATTGCGGGCGATGAGGCACTGCGCGTCGCAAATGCCTTTCTCCCACGCCTTCAGTCGTACCAGCGCGCCATTGCCGGCCTCAATGCGCAGGAGGACGAACTGCTCAGCGCGTACGGGCGGGCGCGGTTCGCCGTGTACGGAACCGACATTCCGCCCGACGCGACCTTCTCCCTTCGCATCGCGGACGGCGTCGTCCAGGGATACCCGTACAACGGCACCATCGCGCCGCCGCATACGACCTTCAACGGCGTACTGGGCCACTACTACGCCTACCACAACTACACCGACGAATGGGAGCTGCCCGAGCGATGGCTCGACCTGCCCGATTCGTTCAACCTCAACACGCCGCTCGACCTCGTATCGACCAACGACATCATCGGCGGCAATTCGGGCTCGCCGCTGCTGAACAAAGACCTGGAGGTCGTCGGCCTCGTGTTCGACGGCAACATCGAGAGCCTATCCAGCGCCTTCATCTACCTGCCCGAGGTACAGCGTTCGGTGTCGGTAGATTCACGCGGCATCATGGAGGCCCTGGACGACGCATACGACATGGACCGGATGGTGCTGGAGCTCAAGACGGGCCGCCTCGTGAATACGGAGACAGAAGCGGACCAGGTACAGGGCGCCACGCATTGACCCTGCCGATCACCCGAATCAAACCTCATCAAATAACGAGAAACGCTCATCCACGACCGGATAGACACCAAATCCAGCAGAATCGACAAAGAAAGCTGTCGTTGGCAGCGCAGCGAAGCAATCTCCTGAGGAATAGCTGCTAGCCAGGAGATTGCTTCGTCGCAGGCTCCTCGCAATGACAGCCATTCTTAAAGAGTGTCGCCGGATCTGGTGTAGACGGGCATAAGAAAGCGATAGAACGGTATGCAGATTCGAGTCGTAGTCAGCGCAGCGGCCACGTTGGCGGTCCTGTTCATTTCCGCCTGCGCGAGCGCAGGCGAGACAGCCGTGATCGTGGAGCGCCCGCAGGCTCCCACGGTGCCGGTCACGCCCGCGCCGGCGGACACTACCGTCGCGGCGGCCCCGACGGTGAACCCGCTGGATACTGTGACGGTCGGGCGGTTCGACACGGGCAAGATGTGGACGTTCGACAACCCGCCTGTCGATTACTTCCAGGAAGCGTACGGTTTCCGGCCTGACACGGCGTGGTTCAACCACGCCCGCCTGGGGGCGCTCCGGTTCGCCACGTACTGCTCCGCCTCGTTCGTCTCGCCTTTCGGCCTCGTCATGACCAACCATCACTGCGGGCGCGAGAGCATCACGGCGGTCACAAAGCCGGGCGAGGATCTACAGGAGAACGGTTTTTATGCGTCATCTCTGGAAGCGGAGCGGCCCGTAAAGGACCTGTACGTGGACCAGCTCATCAAGATCACCGACGTGACGGACCAGGTCAGCAGCAGGATCCGCAGCATCGCCGACGACGAGCAGCGTGCCCGTGTGCTTCAAGAGACGACCGATCAGATCGAGGAGCAGATGACCTCCGAAGCCAAGCTACGGGATACCACGCTCTACGTGCAGGTCATCGAACTCTACAACGGCGGCAAGTATTCGGCCTATACGTTCCACCGGTACCACGACGTGCGGCTCGTCATGGCGCCCGAGGAACAGATCGCCTTCTTCGGCGGCGCGCCTGACAACTTCACCTACCCGCGCTACGACCTGGACATGAGC
>DASSAV010000203.1:0-4264 GCA_035699265.1 Rhodothermales bacterium | reverse complement strand
GTGCAAGCGTATATCGCGCACCGGGCGAGGCAGCACGGGGCTGAAGAGTTGAAAGTTAAAGGTTAGAATGTTGAAGGTTATCGGAGCGAGGGTCGAACATGGATACTGCGAACCTTCAACTTTCAACTTTCCAACCTTCAACGCATTCCCAGAAAGCCATGAGTAAAATTACCGCCGATAAGATCGGGTCGAGCACGGGACCTTGCCGGTTGGGGCGGACTGTGGAGCTCTCGTCCTACATCGTGACGGAGGAGGGCTACTGCCTGGCCGTGCGGGCGCTGGACGAGAAAGAGGTTTACAACCAGATCGAGACCACCGACGGGGTGTTCGAGACCATCCACGCCGGGGACGTGCTCATCGGAGCGCTCGGCGAACGGAAGGCGCTGAAGGGCTACAGCGGGCGCATCCCCCGCCGCGTGCAGGTGGGCGACGTGCTGAACGTGCTCAATATGGGCGGGATCATCGGGCAGTGCACGTCCGACCACCCCGACCTCGGCCCGGCGCTCCGCGTAGAGGTGCTGGGGGCGGTCCTCACCGAACAGCAGGGCCAGAAGCTGCACGCCCGTCTGGCCGATCACGCGCTGGAGCCTGTCTATTCACTGGAGCACTCCGCGCCGCTCGTGATGGTGAGCGGCACGAGCATGAACACGGGCAAGACCTACGCCTGCGGGCAGATCGTGAAAGCCCTCACCGCGCGCGGCCTCCATGTAGCAGCGGCAAAACTCACGGGGGCCTCCCTCATGCGCGACGCCCGCGTCATGCGCGAGAACGGCGCCATCGCCTGCGCCACGTTCACGGATGCAGGGGTGGTGTGCTCCACCAGCAAGGACATGGCCCCCAGCGCCAAAGCCATCATCCGGCATCTGAACCAGTTCGAGCCCGACGTCATCGTCATAGAGTTGGGCGACGGGTTCATCGGCTATTACGGCGTGGACGACCTGTTGCTGGACAAGGAATTGCAGCGGTTCACGAAAGCGCACGTCGTGGCCGCCACCGACCTGGCAGGCGCCTGGGCGGCGGACCAGATCTTTCGCTCACGCTATCGCGTAGAGATATCTTCCTTCACAGGACCGGTGACGGACAACGACGTCGGCAAGCAATACATCCGCAATACCTTCGGCACCGAGGCCCTGAACGCCATGCAGGATGCAGACGCCCTCGGCAACGTAGTGGCGAAGACTATCACGGGCGCTGGGAACGGGTATGCACGATGGAGCGCGACGGGGTAAACCGATTTGGGATTGCGGCGAATAGTAGGGGCATAGCGCGCTATGCCCCTACGAAGGGGAACTCGAATAGAACGGACATGAACGACGACATCAGAAAGGTTGCCCTCCTGCATGGAGCGGGATATGCGGGCGGCGAGCTTATCGGCCTCCTGCTGAACCATCCAGCGGTGAGCCTGGAGGTGGTGACGAGCCGCACGCTGGCGGGGGAGCCGGTGTGGAAGGCGCATCCGCATCTGCGCGGGGCGACCCACTTGAGCTTCTCGGCAGAAGATGCGGACCTTAGCGGTGTTGTGGATGCAGTGCTCATTGCTGCCGAGCACGGGAAGGGGGCAGAGGCCGTGAAGGGGCTCCTGGAGAGCGGCTATGAGGGCGTGGTCGTGGATCTGAGCGCCGACTTCCGGTTCGAGGACCCGGCAGCGTACGACACGTGGTTCAAGTTCAGTCATCCGGCGCCGGAATTGCTCGGGACGTTCCAGTACGGCTCTCCCGAGATGTATGCACCCTATCCCGCTGGAACGCGCCACATCGCCAACCCTGGCTGCTTTGCCACCGGGCTGAACCTGGCGCTCTGGCCGCTGGCGAAACATCTCTCGACCATGCAAGCGGGAGTGACGGCGCTGACGGGAGCCTCCGGCTCCGGGACCAGGCCAAAAGAGGCGACCCACTTTCCCACCCGCGAAGGCAACGTCCGCGCCTACAAGGTCTTCACCCACCAGCACCTGCCGGAGGTAGAGCAGCACCTCGGACCGAAGGCAAAGATCGACTTTGTGCCGGTGTCGGGGCCGTGGACGCGCGGCATCTGGGGCACAGCGCACGTCATCACGGACTCCAAGCTCGACCTCGGCACGGTATCGCTCTGGTTCGAGGAGGCCTACGGCGCCGCCCCCTTCGTGCGGCTCTGGCCGGGAGAACTGCCGGAACTGCGCTGGTCGGTGAATACGCCGTTCTGCGACCTCGGGTGGATCGTGCAAGAGACGACGGTGGTGGTAGGATTCGGGCTGGACAACCTGTTGAAGGGTGCGGCGAGCCAGGCCATAGAAAACCTCAATCTGCTGCTCGGCCTCCCGCAAACGCTGGGACTGCTTCCTGCCCCCACGGCCCTCGCGCATTTTGGATTTTAGATCCCCGCCTTCGCGGGGACAAGCTTTGGATTCTCTCTTAACGATACGCAACGTGAGTGGTAACAACGTGCCGATAGACCTCACCTCTACGCAGGCCATTATCGATCTGGAAGAAGCGTACCAGATCCCCACGTATGCGAAGATGCCCATCGCATTGGTGCGGGGCGAGGGGGGGTACGTGTGGGATGCCGACGGAAAGAAGTACCTCGACTTCTACGGGGGGCACTGCGTGCTGCCGCTCGGCCACTGCCCTCCGCGTGTGGTAGAGGGGCTGAAAGCCCAGGCGGAGACGCTGATGTTCTACTCGAACGTGGTGTACTCGCCGGTGCGGGCGCGGGCGGCACAGATGCTGGCCGAGTTGGCCCCAGAAGGGCTGGGGCACGTCTTCTTCTGTAACTCGGGCACGGAGGCCAACGAGACGGCGCTGAAGCTGGCGCGGAAGGTCACGGCCAAACCGGGCGTCGTTGCCATGCAAGGCGGCTTTCACGGCCGGACCCTGGGCAGCCTGGCGGTCACGGGCGAGGACAAATACCGGGCGCCGTATGCGGGCGTTCTGCCCGAGACTGCGTTCGTACCTTTCGGCGACATCGAGGCGGTCGAGCGCGTCTTTATGGAGCGCACCGACATCGCCACCGTGATCCTGGAGCCCATCCAGAGTATGGCGGGAGTGACCGAAGCACCGGCCGAATACTTCCGCAGCCTACGCGACCTCTGCGACCGCCAGGGCGTCATGCTCATCTTCGACGAGGTGCAGACGGGGGTGGGACGCACCGGTACGTTTTCGATCTCGGAGCAACTCGGTATGAAACCGGACCTCATCACGCTGGCGAAGAGCCTGGCGTCTGGGGTGCCGGTCGGGGCCGTACTCGTTTCAGAGAAGATCGCTAAGACTGTGAAGCCGGGCGACCAGGGAACGACATTCGGCGGCGGCATGCTGGCGATGGCGGCGGCCACGGCCACGCTGGAAACCATCCTGGAGGAGGACCTGATGAGCCGTGCTCCCCAGATTTTCGACCGGATCAAGACGGCTGTGGCGCCGCACGTGAAGGCCGTGCGTGGCCGTGGGTGCCTCATCGGCATCGAGCTCTTCAGCCCGGCTAAGGAGGTGCTGGCACGGTTGCGGCGGGCGGGGGTGCTGGCAGGCGGCGCCTCGGACCCGCAGGTCATCCGCCTCATGCCCCCACTTAATACACCTTTCTCGGCGGTGGATGAGTTCCTGGCCGCCTTCGAACAGGCGCTCGTGCCGGAGCCGGCGGGGGCGTGAATCGATGAGTCTACGAAACGAGGAGCGTACGTGACTAGGCCGCCCTGGCTCCAGAAGTACATCCTAGATTCGTAGTTTCCTGGACACTTAGACTCAAGAAGGGGGATGACCATACACCCTACCAACCTCCTCGACTGGCACCTGGTGGACGATGAAACGTGGTCGCGCCTGGTGCGACGAGCCGTGGAGCACTACCGGAATGGAAAGACGTGGACGGACCGGGCCAGGGGCAAGAGCCTGTGCCTGATGTTCTTCAACCCGTCGCTGCGTACACGCACCTCCATGGAACTGGCGGGCGCGCAACTCGGGGCGCACGTGACGGTGCTCAATGCCGGGCAGGGCACGTGGGGGTTCGAGTGGAACGACGGCGTGGTGATGACCGGCGACGCGGCGGAACACATCAAAGAAGCGGTGGGCGTGATGGCGCGGTATTACGATGCCATCGGCGTGCGCGTCTTCGCATCCGGGACGGACTATGAAGCCGACCGGCATGATAAGCTGCTCAAAACTTTCGCACACGCATCGACTGTGCCCGTGGTGAACCTGGAATCGGCGTTCTACCACCCCTGCCAGGCGCTCGGAGATGCGGGTACGCTCAGCACCCACTTTGACGGGCATACGAAAGGCAAGAAATTCGTGCTGAGCTGGGC
>DASSAV010000202.1:0-13610 GCA_035699265.1 Rhodothermales bacterium | reverse complement strand
GCCTCGGTTCTACGTCGGCGGAACGGTGGGGGACCGGTATTGTTGAAGATGGGCTTTCGGTTCTTATGGACGTTTCTAGGGGTGGCACACGGACCTGATGAGTAAGCTTGGACGAGTTCTGGTGGCGATGAGCGGGGGCGTAGATTCCTCCGTGACAGCCGTGCTCCTTCGTGAGCAGGGCTTCGATGTCGTCGGCATCACGATGAAGACGTGGGACTATGCCACGAGCGGGGGCCGGTCGGGGAAGGAGGTGGGCTGCTGCTCGCTGGAATCCATGAACGATGCGCGCGCCGTCGCCTTGAAGCACGACTTCCCCCACTTCATCGTGGACATCCGCGAGGAGTTCGGCGACTGGGTCATCGAACGGTTCACGTCGGAATACCTGGCAGGCCGCACGCCGAACCCGTGTGTGCTGTGCAACACGCACATCAAGTGGGCGGCGTTGCTGCGGCGGGCGGACGCCCTGGGCTGTGATTACATCGCTACCGGCCATTATGCACGGGTGCGCCGCGACGAATCCCTGGATCGTTTCGTCCTGATGCGGGGGCTCGACACGAATAAGGACCAGAGCTACGCCCTCTGGGGACTCCCACAAGCGCACCTTGCTCGTTCCATTTTCCCGCTCGGGAACTACGCGAAGCCGGAAATTCGCCATCTAGCCGCGGAACTCGGTCTGATGCGTGTGGCGAACAAGCCGGACTCATACGAGATCTGCTTCGTGCCGGACAACGACTACCGCCGCTTCCTCCGAGAGCGTGTGCCGGAGGTCGATTCGGACGTACGGGGCGGTAACTTCGTGCTCCAGGACGGGACGGTCATCGGCCGGCACGAGGGCTATCCCTTTTATACCATCGGGCAGCGCCACGGGCTGGGCCTGGCCCTCGGCTATCCGGCTTACGTGACCCGGATCGATGCAGCTACCAATACGATCACGGTAGGCGGCCGAGAGGAGCTGCTCCAGCACACGCTCGTAGCCCGCGAACTGAACCTCGTGAAGTACCCGGACTTGCGCGACGAGCGGCCCGCCGTCGGTAAGGTGCGGTACAAGGATGAGGGGGAAAACTGCCTCGCCTGGCAGACCGGTCCCGACGAATTGCAGGTCGCCTTTACCCATCCGCGCCACGCAATCACGCCGGGGCAGTCCCTCGTCCTCTACGAAGGGGATGACGTGCTGGGCGGCGGGTGGATACACGCGGTCGGCGAGCCGGCATCATCGTCCCGGCACGCAGTTGCCGTAGAGTAATTCCCAATCCGGTTATTCACTTGAAGAATGGTGGAAGCGAAACAAGCTCTCCTCAAACTCCCCTCCTTTCCAAGGAGGGGCCGGGGATGGTTGGTTCTCAGCCTTTTCTTCCCAACCCTCAACTTTCAAACCCTCAATCTTCAACTCCTTCCACGGCAGCGGTGGTTTGCATCTCCTTCACAAACCAAACGGTTCATCCGGACCTGGTAAAATCCGGTACTGCCAGATCACGCCACGGCGGACTCGGGACCTACGAATTCGATCTCACACAGGGCGTAGAGCCGGGAGGTCGTCCGCTCAAACTTTTCAGCGACCCCCTTATTCACTGCACCGCGCAGGTCTGAAGCACGAAACCAGCAGTCCGGCGCGTGCTCGGACGTGAAGTAGAGCACGGGCGGAGAGGGGATCCGGTACAGGTCGTCTACCACCCGTAGCAGGCGCAGTGCATCGTCAGGATTTCCAATGATCACGTCGGCGAGGTAGAGCGCATCATATTCTGCGAGCCGCCGGACGAGCTTCCTGTGTTCGGTCGAGGTGGATGCGTCCCGGAACGCATCGAACGCCAGCCAGTGCTTTCCCCGGCTATCAGAGTCGAATGCTGCTTGCATTGCCGCGCGCGCGGATTGGGACGATCCGATCCAGGCGTGTCCCGGCTTGCTCAACCGGCGCCGGAAGTCATCACCCCCGACGAACACGACCTTGTAGTGCCTGCGAAACTCTTCATTCAGGAAGCGCCGGAAGCGATCGTTTCCCGTCTCGTTTGAGAGGAACCGTTCCGGCTCCACGTTGCTCGTGGCCAGCAATGTGACCCCGAGCTTCTCCAGGTTCTTGAGGATGTAGATGAGCCGCGCCTCATTTGCCGGATCGTCCAGTTCCACCTCATCCAGGCACAGCACGTCGTACCTTCGGGCCAGCGTTCGGGCGAATGTGTCCGGGTGCTCGGTGATCCGGAAGAGGTCGCTCGAATGCATGAAGGCGCAGGATATCTCGGGCTCCAGCGCGTGGTACATCGCTGCCAGGAGATGCGTCTTGCCCGTGCCTACCGGACCGACGAGGTACAGGCCTTTCCACTTCGGAGACAAAGAGCGCTTGAGCAGTCGTCGAAGCTTCGATGTCACCTTTCCTGAGCGGATGAGGGTGACAAAGGCGCTCGCCTCCTCCAGAGCGGCGCGTTGGCCCGGATCCTGAGCGCGGTAGCTGTCGAATGTGGCGTCGTGGAATCTATCGGGCGGCTGCATTCCGGCGCAATGTGGAAGAAGTCATGACTGAGTGGCACCCCGTCGATTAGAAGGGTATAATAGCACGCCAAGTACGCGTCTCGTGAATGCTGAAGCACCGGTCAGGTTTCAGGGATTCTCAGGGTTCGTCGCCGTGCGGCCGGGACCGTCCGGAGGCAGAAAAGGCGTGAGGGTGTAAAGCTCCTGTCACTCGGGAGCTACGTTTCAAAGCCTTCACAGTCCCACCCTAACCGATTATTTAACGTTGGGTAAAAGGCTACCCACACCCGGTAGTCTTTCTCACGTTTGGGGAATAGTGATGATGTGGTATTCTGTCGATATAACGGGGAAACTGGTGCAAGATGGTGATTATCACCGCCTGTGCAGGCAGTTTCAGCAGGCTTTCATTGCGGCGGGTGCTCCTCCTGAGATGGCGCTGTTCGCTCAGATGACGTTCCAGGATAACGTCAGAAAGGTTTATTTTTCGCCCGGCAGCGTACCCTACGTCAGGTCACTCATAGAGTCGTATCACGGAGATCCATGCGATTGTCCTGAAAGCGATAACATAACCTTGATGTTCGGTGTGCCGAATGCCGGATGGGCACTGCTCGAGAGCGTGGAAGCAGACAGCTCGGAAACCATTGGAAAACGTCAGCTTTCTCTTCACGTGATTTCTGAACACCGAACGCCCATGCTACCTTCTCGGACGGCGGCAACAGCATCATGAGGATACGCCGGCAGGGCCGCGGCCACCAGGGAGAAACCAGCGCGAATGGGGCGAGTTTTCAACATCTAGTGGGAATTGCAACCCATTCATCATACCATAGAGCATTACTAATTCATCCTGAAATCTCCACTCTAGTCACACATCAACATGCGAGAAAATAACGGCCGGACAGATGGGCACCGTCTGCTCGTCGTAGAGGATGACCCCCAACTGAGTACCGGCCTTCTGCTGTACCTGGAGTCCCAGGGCTACGACGTCACGCTGGAGAACGACGGGTCGAAAGGGCTCCAGCAAGCCATCGCGCTGCCCGGTTTCGACCTCCTCGTACTCGATGCCAAGCTGCCCGGCATCAGCGGGTTCGACATCCTCCGCGAGGTGCGCTCCCGTGGCGTGCATACGCCCGTTTTGATGTTGACCGGCCTCGGAGCGCACGAAGATAAAATGCGCGGGTTTGAACTGGGGGCCGACGATTACATCACCAAGCCCTTCTCCACGGAAGAGCTGTTGGCGCGTGTCCAGGCGATCCTCCGGCGAAGCACGTCAAGCCCGGAAGAGGCGGACGGGGTTTTTCTGGTGGGCGGTCTGCGCGTCGACATCGATGATGAGGAGGCTACGCGCGGCGGGGAGCCTGTGGAACTGACCGACCTGGAGTTCAGGCTGCTGCGCTATCTGATCCTGCATCGCGGCCGCACCGTTTCGCGGAAACAGCTCCTTCGAGACGTCTGGGAGCTCCCAAGCGACGTAGAAACCCGAACCATCGACCGGCACGTGAATGCGCTGCGCAAGGTGATGGACGGTGAGGACGAAGAGACGTGGCCTATTCAGAGTGTCTACGGCATCGGGTACAAGCTGGTAGGCGCCGACAGGGAAGAATAGGATTGCACGGGCATTCAAAAGGTTGCCTGCGTACCTTATGCGAGGGTTGCCCGAACGGGTAGCCCTCGCCTTATTTTGTCGCTTCCACGGCCCTGTTCGAAGGGTCTTGTTAGGCTTTCCAGATCGCCCCGTGCAATGCACCGTTATCCTCATTCCACCTGTTTCTCCTATATGAGCCTTCGACTCGCCGCCACGTGCCTCGTCCTCGGAGCATTGACCGTGCGCCCTGTCCTGGGGCAGCGTGCTGGTTCAGAGCTGGCCAGGACATACCAGCACGTGTCCAAGCAGCTCATTCAGACAGCGCTTGCCGACAGTGCCACGTACGAGCGGCTCGCGTATTTGACGGACACGTTTGGCCCGCGGTTCAGCGGCACACCGAGCCTGGAGCGTGCTATCGACTGGGTCGTCGAAGAGATGAAGCGGGATGGGTTGGAGAACGTACATACGGAGCCCGTCATGGTACCGCACTGGGTTCGCGGCCGGGAGACGCTGAACATGCTGGAGCCGCAGCAGCACGGCATGAGTGTCCTCGGGCTGGGGGGTACCGTTGCCACACCTCCGGGCGGCATAACGGCAGATGTGTTCGTGGTAGGATCGTTCGATGAGCTGGAACGGAAGAAAGACCAGGCGAAGGCCAAAATCGTGCTGTTCAACGTCCCGTTCACCTCGTACGGAGAGACGGTCAAGTACCGCGTGAACGGGGCCGTGGAAGCGGCGAAGGCGGGCGCCGTCGCAAGCCTGGTCAGGTCGGTGGGGCCGGTTTCGCTGTACACGCCGCATGCAGGCAACATGCACTACCGGGACGGTACACCTCCCATTCCACATGCAGCGGTAACCATCGAGGATGCGATGATGATGCAGCGCATGCAGGATAGGGGACAGCGCATTCGGTTGCGGCTGGTTTTGGAGGACCAGACCCTACCTGATGCTCCCTCCCGAAATGTCGTTGCAGAGATTACCGGGAGCGAGCACCCGGAAGAGGTCGTCGTGATGGGCGGCCACATCGATTCGTGGGATGTCGGGCGCGGCGCGATGGACGATGGGGCAGGCTGCCTGGTTGCCTGGCAGGCTCTTCGTATCATGAAAAAGCTCGGGCTCAGGCCGCGGAGAACCATCCGCGTGGTGCTCTGGACGAACGAAGAAAACGGAGGGAGAGGTGGAGAGGCCTACCGCGACGCCCATCGGAGTGAACTCGCCGACGTCATCGCAGCCATCGAATCGGACGAAGGTACCTTCCAGCCGCAGGGGTTCGGCTTAGCCGGCAGCCAGGAAGCTTTCCGCCTGGTTCAGGAAATCGGCACGTTGCTGCGCCCGATCGGCGCCGGGCAGGTGGTCGAGGGCAGAGGTGCCGCCGATATCGAGCCACTCATGAATGCAGGCGTTCCCGGCCTGAACCTGGTCGCTCACGGCGGCAAGTATTTCTGGTATCACCATACGAATGCCGATACGATGGACAAGCTCGACCCTGGGGAACTGGCGGCGTGCACGGCGGCCATGGCGGTCATGTCCTACGTTCTCGCAGACATGCCGGAGCGGCTCCCCCGCGCAACGCCTGCTGCCTCACAATGATGCCGAGATGCCCCTTGCTCACGACGCAAGCCAGGCGGTTCTCATCAACAGCAATTCGAGTGGATTGAAATGGCCCTCGTGGGTAAAGGAAAGTCCGACGAGGTAGCCGAGCAGGAACATGAGAACGCCTGCAATCAGCCAGAACCACCAGCGGCGGTAAAGCGGCCGTCCTTGTGCTGTGGTCATGCGTAAGGGTTTGAAGGCTTGCGAAACGGACAGGCCGGATCAACGTGGGTGTCGAAGGCCGGGGGGAATAATACAAAAAGGATCACCGCCGGGTGATCCTTTGCCCGAGAACTTCCGCTATGTAAGCTGCGCGTACGGGGATACGGGCTCCCGGAACCCTGGTTCTGGTGCTCCGGAAACCCGTGTCCGCAGATTTTCGGTTCGAAGCGTCGTGGAAACCTTGCGTGAGAGCGCCGCCTAATAATGAACGCGATGTCCCCACCTGGGCGCAGGAACCCGCGAGTGGAGAATGGGCCCCTGGCTGAGGTGCGGATGCAGGCGACGATGAACCCGCTTCGGCTCCGGCGACGGTGGCAGGACCGGCAACGGCGGGTTTGGGTCTGGCGGCGGTGGGGGATCGTCAGATCCCTTGTCATCACTCTTCTTCATCATCCTGATCGCGTAGATCCCGATCAGGAACGGCATAACGCCGATGAGTAGGACTATAAATTCAAACATCGCTGTAGAAGTCAAATTTCGTAGGGGTTCCTGGTTTGTATTCTACAGCGATGAGGCAGGATTCTGACGGGTTGTTTCGTTTTTCTAACGATTGCGCTGGCTATTGCATTTTATCGTAATAGTAATAGGACACGTACACATGCGACTGCTTCTTTGCAAGATTCCAGCCTCACCCTGTACCCTCCAGGCCCTCGGCAAGATGGGCGGAATGTCCGATCTGCACCTGTCGCACTATGCCGCGTGCAGGGTGGATTCCAGGTGCATCTGCGACTGGCTGCTGCCGCCAGGGGGCACGTCGCCGGTCTCTCGGCATGAGCGGTAGAAGGCGATCAGGAGGATCAGGAGGAAAATGGCGATGATGATCCCGATTATTTGCGTCTTGGACATCGGTTGTTGCGTGCAGTTGTTGGAGACTGCATGTTAGTGTACGACGCCCCCTGGAGTTACAGGCGGATGAGCCATTTCACCAGATGATTACTGGGCCGCACGAACCGGCAGCGTGACGTGTGCAGGCACGCCTGTAAACGACAGAGCCTGACAGAGCAGCCACTGCACTTGGCTGCTCTGTCAGGCTCTGCACAGAAAGCGTAAGGACAGATCAGGCGTCCTCAGTTACGGTCTTGTCCTGGATGGCGGCGACGCCGGGCAACGTGATGCCTTCCAGAAACTCTAGCATGGCGCCCCCGCCGGTGGAGACGTGGCTTACGTCATCCTCGTGGCCGGCCTGTGTGATGGCGGCGACGGAATCGCCGCCTCCGACGACCGTAAGCGCACCTCTCTTCGTAGCCTGCGCCAGCGTTTCGGCGATGGCGAAGGTGCCCTTTGCATAGCTCGGCATTTCGAATACTCCCATCGGGCCGTTCCATACGATGGTGTTGGCCGCGAGCAGAACCTCGCGGTACTCCGCAACGGTCTGCGGCCCGATATCGAGCCCCATGGCACCCTCCGGAATGTCGCCCTCCACGGTCCAGTGCTCGGCATCGTCCTTGAAAGCGCGGGCCACCACGTGATCGACCGGGAGCACGATCTTGCCGCCCGCGTGCTCGTACAGGGAACGGGCCTGGTCCAGCTTGTCCTCTTCTATACGAGAAGCGCCTACTTCCCTGCCGAGTGCCTTGAGAAATGTATAGCTCATGGCCCCCCCGATCAGGAGGTGGTCGACCTTCGGCAGCAGGTTCTGGATGACACCGATCTTATCCGATACCTTGGCACCCCCGAGAATTGCCACGAACGGCGTGGCAGGCGATTCCAGCAGGCGGGAGAGGTACTCGACCTCCTTCTCCATCAGTAGGCCGAGAGCGGCCTGGGGCACTTTGCGCGCAACACCCTCGGTAGAGCTGTGGGCCCGGTGGGCGGAGCCGAACGCATCGTTCACGTAGATGTCTGCGAGGGCGGCCATCTGTGATGCCAGCGCCTCACTGTTCTGCTCTTCTCCGGGCAGGAAGCGCGTGTTTTCCAATAGAATGACGCTTCCCCAGGGGGCCTGCTCGATGACTTGCTCGGCCTCCGGTCCGACTGTAGCCTGCGAAAAATATACCTTCTGCCCCAGCAGCCGGGCCAGATGCTCCCCGACGGGTTCCAGGCTGTACTTCGGATCAGGCGCTCCTTTTGGTCGGCCGAGATGGCTCATCAGAATCGCCTTCCCGCCGGCTTGCGTGATGGCCTTGATGGTGGGAATCGCGGCGCGAATCCGGGTGTCGTCCGCCACCTCTTGCTGTCCATCAGCCGCCTGGGTGAGCGGAACGTTGAAGTCGACCCGGACGAGGACGCGCCTGTTCTTCATGTCGAGGTCTTTAACCGTGAGCTTGGGCATCGTTTGTCGTCAGTTGTTTGTTGTCAGTGGTCCGCACCGACCGGCCACAGACTATCCACATCAAAAAAACGGGAGAACGGGGTGAGCCGTTCTCCCGTAGAGCAACCGTTCCGAAGCTTTTACGCAGGTTCGGAGATTGTCATGAGCTTCTTGGCGATGTCCACGGTGCGGTTGGAGTACCCCCACTCGTTATCGTACCAACCGACGACCTTGACGAGGTTGCCGTTGGTCATCGTCGACAGGGAATCGAAGATACAGGAATGGGGATTGTGTATGATGTCCGACGAGACGAGCGGGGCATCGGTGTACTCGAGGATGCCCTTCATGCCGTTCGCCGCCGCATTCCGGAAGGCCTGGTCGATCTCCTCCGCCGATACCTCCCGCTCCAACTCGCAGGTGAAATCCGTGATCGAGCCGTCCGGCACCGGTACGCGGAGCGAGAGGCCGTCCAGCTTGCCCTTGAGGTGGGGCAGCACGAGACCGATGGCTTTGGCGGCGCCGGTGGTCGTAGGCACGATGGAGAGGGCGGCGGCGCGGGCGCGGCGAAGATCCTTGTGCGGTCCGTCCTGCAGATTCTGGTCCGCCGTGTAGGCGTGTACCGTTGTCATGAAGCCGCGGCGGATCCCGAAGTTGTCGTCCAGAACCTTGACGAGTGGGGCCAGGCAGTTGGTCGTGCAAGAGGCGTTTGAGATCACCTGCTCGTCGCCCGTGAGCGTGTCGTCGTTGACGCCGAGGACGACCGTGGCGTCCACCTCGCCCTTGGCCGGGGCCGAGATGATGACCTTTTTGGCACCCGCTTGCAGGTGCATGGCGGCCTGCTCCCGGCTGGTGAAGATCCCGGTCGACTCGATCACGACATCGACGTCGAGCTGGCCCCAGGGCAGATTTTTCGGATCGCGCTCGCTGAACACGCGGAAGCGGTCCTTGCCGACGATGATGTCGTTGCCTTCTGCGCGAACTTCGCCGGGGTACGTTCCGTGATTGGAGTCGTACTTGAAAAGGTGAGCCAGTGTCTTTGCGTCGGTGAGGTCGTTGACGCCGACGATGTCAAATTCATCGGAATCACGCTCGAGGATAGCACGGAAGACGAGCCGGCCAATGCGTCCGAATCCGTTGATGCCAAGCTTAATTGCCATACCTGTTCTCTTTACGTTCTCTTTAGGGCAAATGGATGGAAGACGGGTGAGAATGCTTTCCATCAAGGTAATAAGAGGAAGGACGTGCAGCCGCGACGGAGGTGCCCGCTTTCATGAAAATACCATCGAAAAGCGAGTTGCCGCTCCACAGCCGGTGCATCACACCTTTAAGTGTCCAGAAAAATGGAAACGTTAGCTTGCTGTCGCGTAAAAGGAACCTCGCGGCCGGATACGTGGAAGCCCGATGCTTGGCACCGTCGGCATTGCACTGTATCTTCTCCTCCTTTCATTGCTTGCGCCTGAGCGTATCCTGCTCCGGTTGCGTCACGCACACACGCAATACTCCCCAACATGTCGGATCTAGACCTCCATCCTTCAAGTAAGTCCGTATCGCGTCAGCACCTTCGCGAAGACCAGGTCGTTACGGCCTATGCCAGAGCCTGGGTGTACTTCGACGAACATCGCGTACTCGTATACGGCATGCTGGCTGTTCTCGTCCTCGTCATAATCGCTGGGGCGGGCTACACGGTATACCTCGGCAAGCAGCAGGACAAAGCCGAACAATTACTGGCAGGCCCCGTGCAAGCCTACGAGGCCAATCAGTTCCAGGTGGCGCTGGAAGGGCAAAACGCCAGGCCCGGCCTGCTTGCGATCGCGGACGAGTACGGAAATACGGAATCCGGCAACCTCGCGCGCTTCTACGCAGCGAATGCGCTGTTCCATACCGGACAATACGACAAGGCGCTCACCTACTTTGAGGAGTTCGAGAAGGATGGCGACCTCCTGGGAGCCAGTGCCATTGCGGGTGAAGCCGCGGTGTATGAAGAAAAAGGTGACTTCTCTCGTGCAGCTGAGCTGTATCGGAAGGCGGCGGATTTTTACGAGAACAAATTGACCACGCCGCAATACCTGCTCAACGCGGCGCGTGCGTACGAATCGGCCGGGGAGTACCAGAAGGCCCTCGATCTATACAGTGAGATCAAAGAGGAATACACCGACTTCGCCTCCGCAGGCAACATCGACGTGTTCATAGCGCGTGCAAAGGCGGAGCAGAGCAACCCCTCGTAGGGGCTGTTCAGGAAGGAGCAGGCGGACGCGGAGTGCATGCATTCTGCGTCCGTATTCGTTTTGAGAAACTACGTTCTATGGCAAATCCTGTTATCCTCGTCGTAGACGACGAGCGAAGTATCCGGCGGACCCTTCGAGAGATCCTCGAATACGAGAGCTACGAAGTAGAGGAGGCGGAAGATGGAGAGGAGGCGCTGACAAAGCTGCGTGACAACCGCTACGATCTCGTGCTGCTGGACATCAAGATGCCCAAACGCGACGGGCTGGAGGTGTTGTCGATCATCGGTCCGGAGATGCCCGACGTACCGGTCGTCATGATTTCCGGCCACGGTACCATCGAGACGGCGGTGGAGGCTACGAAACTCGGGGCCTTCGATTTCATCGAGAAGCCGCCCGACCTAAACCGCCTCCTGGTAACCGTTCGGAACGCATTGGACCGGGGGCAGCTTGAGACCGAGAATCGGAGGATGCGGCAGACGATCGTGGAGAGGCAGGATGGGGAACGAACCCCGATACTAGGGACGAGTCCTGCGATCTCGCGCATCAAGGAGACCATTGAGCGGGTCGCCCCCACAGAGGCCCGCGTGCTCATCACCGGTGAGCCGGGCACTGGCAAGGAACTGGTTGCGAACTGGATCCACTATCGCTCGAACAGGCAGGAGGGACCCATCGTCGAGGTCAACTGCGCCGCCATACCCAGCGAGCTGATCGAGAGTGAACTCTTCGGGCACGAGAAGGGCTCCTTTACCGGCGCCACAAAACAACGCGTGGGTAAGTTCGAGCAGGCCAACGGCGGCACGCTGTTCCTGGACGAGATCGGGGACATGAGCCTCTCGGCCCAGGCCAAGGTGCTGCGCGCGCTCCAGGAGAATCGCATCAGCCGCGTCGGAGGCGACCGAAGCATTCCCGTCGATGTCCGCGTGATCGCCGCAACAAATAAAAATCTCCTCGATCAGATCGAAAAGCATGAGTTTCGCGAGGACCTGTACCACCGGCTGAGCGTCATCCTGACCCACGTTCCCCCGCTTCGTGAGCGGCGGGAGGATATCCCGATCATTGCACGTCACTTCGCCGAACGCCTGGCCCGGCGCAATGGATTGCCACCCAAGACCTTCTCGGATGAATCTCTGGACTTGCTGAAACGGCACGAATGGAGAGGCAACGTGCGTGAACTGCACAACGTGGTCGAGCGGCTCCTGATCTTAAGCGAGGGTGACGAGATCACGGCGCGAGACGTAGAACGGTACGTACGGTCGGGCACCGCGCCGGCCCACACCAACCAGGTCTCGAACCTGCTCGATAGGTATGAGCAGTTCAGCGACTTCCGCGATATGGCTGAGAAGCTGTTTATCGAACGGAAACTTGAGGAGAACGAATGGAACGTAAGCCGAACGGCGGAGGCCATCGGCATTCAGCGGTCACATCTTTACAATAAGATGAACAAGTATGAGATCGCGCGCGACGACGCGCCATAAACCGGGCAGCACCTCTGGCGTCCTGCCTGTGATGGCCTTCATCTTTCGGATTACGATATGGCGTCGCTCGTCGAAGTTCGGGACCTGACCAAGCGCTACAAGACGGGCGGGAACGGGTTTCTGGACGTGTTGCGTGGCCTCTCCTTCGATATACACGCCGGTGAGGTAGTAGCGGTAGTGGGCGAAAGCGGGGCGGGAAAGAGTACACTGCTACATATCCTCGGCACGCTCGATCGCCCCACATCCGGATCGGTTCTCTTCAAGCAGCAGGACGTTTTCAGGAAGAACAACGAGGCACTCGCGGCCTTTCGCAACCAGGCCATCGGCTTCGTCTTTCAATTCCATCACCTGCTCCCGGAGTTCACTGCGCTCGAAAACGTCGCCATGCCGGCCCTCATTCAGAACAGGCGTCTGGCGGATGTGCAGGGCAGGGCGTCGGAGTTGCTGCAAGCGTTGGGGCTTGCGGAACGCGCCGACCACCGCCCCAGCGCACTCTCCGGCGGCGAGCAGCAGCGCGTTGCCATAGCCCGCGCCCTCATGAACCAGCCTGATCTCATCCTGATGGATGAGCCGACGGGCAATCTGGACGCCAACACCGCCGAGGCGCTTCACGCTGAAATCCTGCGCTTGTCGCGAAACTTCGGGCAGACGTTCGTGATTGTCACCCATAACGCAGCCCTGGCAGGAATGGCCGACCGGATCATGCGGCTGAACCGCGGGCTCATTGCTGAGGACCCTGTGCCGAGGTCTACGGTAGACGACGGGGGTTCTGGGCTCGATGTAGATTTGTAAATAAAGGGTTTGGAACGGATTGGCTTGCTTTCGGTACGCTCACGACAGTCTACTGTCACCCGCACGTTCCAAATCCACAAAGCCTGCTACACATGTCGGAGATAGCCTTTCTGGATCCCGTTCTCGGGTTCGTCGACGAAGAGATCGACCCCGTGCTTGACCTCGTCGGGGAAATAGAGCGGCTGAAAGAGGAGAAGAACGCCCTTCTCCTGGCGCACTACTACCAGGAACCTGAGATACAGGACATCGCCGATCACGTAGAGGACTCGCTGGGGTTGTCCCGAAAAGCGGCGGAAACGGACGCCGACATGATCGTGTTTGCGGGCGTCCACTTTATGGCGGAGACCGCCAAAATCCTCAATCCGGACAAAAAGGTACTACTGCCCGACCTGAACGCGGGCTGCTCGCTTGCCGACTCGTGTCCCGCAGACGCATTCGAAGCGTTCGTAAACCGCCACCCGAACCATTATGTCGTCACCTATATCAATTGTTCGGCAGCCGTGAAGGCGCTGACGGATGTCATTGTAACGTCCTCCAATGCCGAGCACATCATCCGCCAGATCCCGGCGGATCAACCGATCATCTTCGGACCGGACCGCAACCTGGGGCGCTTCCTCATCCGAAAAACCGGGCGCGACATGGTGCTCTGGGACGGGGCCTGCATCGTGCACGAGACCTTCAGTGAGCAGAAGCTCGTTCGGCTGAAGGTTCGGCACCCCGAAGCACTCGTGCTGGCCCACCCGGAATGCGAAGAGTCGGTGCTCCGCCACGCCGATTTTATCGGCTCGACGAGCGCCATCCGAAGGTTCGCGCGCGAGAGTGGGCAGCATACCTTCATCGTAGCGACGGAGGAGGGTATTCTCCACCAGATGAAGCGGGACTGTCCGGACAAGGAGTTCATTCCGGCGCCTCCGGAAAGTGGCTGCAATTGCAGCCAGTGTCCGCACATGCGGCTCAACACCCTCGAAAAGCTCTATCTCTGCCTCAAACATGAACAGCCGGAGGTCGTC
>DASSAV010000201.1:0-2488 GCA_035699265.1 Rhodothermales bacterium | reverse complement strand
GGTATTCGCGTTCCAGCGAATCAAAGATGATGCCCAAGGCTTCGTCGAGCACGTCGTACGGAATGTTTAGCGGCGGGGCGATGCGGACGAGCGTGTCCGAATGCAGCGTCCACCCGAGCAATACACCCCGGTCGAGACAGCAGTTGACCACCCGCTCCGTTACGTCCCGGCCCGCCAGTTCCATGCCCAGCATCGCGCCCACGCCCCTGACTTCCCGGATGAGTGGATGCACGAGGCGCTCGCGTATCCGCGTCCCCACGTCGATAGCGCGTGCCGGCAGGTTCTCCTCCAGCAAGACGCGAAGGGCCGCATGCGCCGCCGTGCAGGATACGGGGTGCCCGCCGAACGTGGTGACGTGGCTGAGGGGCGGGTCGTTACGAAACGAAGCAAAAATATCAGGGCTGGAAACGAACGCCCCCAGGGGCATGCCACCCGCCATCGCCTTGGCGACCGACATGACGTCCGGCACTACGCCGAAGTGCTGGAAGGCGAAGAGGTGGCCGGTGCGCCCGAATCCGGTCTGGATCTCATCGAAGATGAGCAGGGCGCCCGTTTCGGTGCAGCGCTGGCGCAACGCCTGGAGCCACTCCCGGGAGGGCACCCGGATGCCGCCTTCCCCCTGAACAGGCTCCGTGATGACACAGGCCGTCTCTTCATCGATGGCATCGAGCGCCGAGGCGTCGTTGAAGGGCAGAAAGGTGACGCCGGGCAGGAGCGGGCGGAACGGGTTCTGGTACACGCTCCGGCCCGTCACCGAGAGGGAGCCGTGCGTGTCGCCGTGGTACGAGCGCTCGAACGCGACGAGCTTGCTGCGCCCGGTGTACTTTTTCGCCAGCTTCAGCGCGCCCTCGTTGGCCTCGGTGCCGCTCATCGTGAAGTAGGCGACCTGAAGCTGCAGCGGCAACTGCTCCGCCAGCAGCGTGGCGAAGGCTACCTGCGGCTCCAGTACGAACTCACCGTAGACCATCACGTGCAGGTAGCGGTCGACCTGACGATGCACCGCTTCGGTGACACGCGGGTGCCGGTGCCCGAGCGACGACACGGCGATCCCGCTGATGAAGTCGATGATTCGCCTGCCGTCCTGGAGGTAGATGAACGGACCCTCCGCCCGCTCGACGGCAAGCCCGAGCGGGAAGTCGCTGGTCCATGCCACGTGGCGTCGGAAGTCGTCGAGCAGAACGGAGGACATGGATCAGCCAACTGGAGCTTTGATCCAGAAACTGTCCGGCATCTCCTCGTCGAAATCTGCGCTCATCTGCATCGAATGCGGATGAAGCCCTTCCTTTCGCGCGCTGGCGGATCCGACCGGTACGAGCCGGGCAAAGGGCTCGCCGCCTCGTGTGAGCAGGATCTCCTCTCCTTCGGCAACGAGGGCGAGAAGTTCTCGTACCTGAACAGGCGTTCCGGTGATTTCAAGTGTTTTGGTCGGCATCGCGGTCGTCCAGTAAGAAAAATGTACCGAAGCGAACATCAATAATGCATTCTTTGATCCGCTAAGAGCGGCTGAGGTATAGGCTGATCGCAAGCAGGGTCAGGGTAGTCGATGCGATGGCGCCAGCGGCCACGGAGGCCAGAAAGATTTTGCTGTACAGGGGCTGCTCTCGCCACTGGCCGTATTCGAACCGATTGCGCCAGGCTACGGTGAGCACGAAAGCATCCACAATGATGAAGGCTAAGGTGACATACCCCATGACGTGTCTCCTTCGGAGTGCAATTGAAATGATGTCCTTTGACGACCCATTCGCAGGGCGTGCGGAAACCTCTTCAAACGGCCTCGAACCGGTTCAGGTCGCGGTTCTTTCGCACGTGCTCCGGGTCGAACACGCGGCCGTTCATGGCAATGTACACGCCCGGCGGAAGGATCTGCACGGCGGCAAAGGCAAATCCGATGTTGAACTCCGCATCGCTGCTCTTGAACCGCGCCGGGCTGAGCGAGCCTACCAGCACGATGGTCTTGCCCGTCACCTCCGCCAGCGCTCTTGCCGAAAGCACCATCGTGTCCGTCCCGTGCGTGATGAGCACGCGGGTGGACGCATCCTGGCGGACGTGTTCCACCAGAACGGCACGATCTGCATCGGTCATGTCGAGGCTGTCTTTCCGAAAGAGCGTCTCGACCTCAAAATCAGCCGTGACGTTCGCCTCGTGCAGGATGGCCGCGATCTGGGGCTCACCGACGGCGTAGGTGTCTTTCGCGTCGAAATACACCTTGTCAATCGTCCCGCCGGTCGTGTAGACTTTGACGTTCATACAGAAATTAACCCAGCAAGAACCGGACGTCCTCGCCCGGCGCGACCTCGAAACTCTCCTTGCCGTGGAGAAAGACACGCGCTGCGCGCTCCCCGGCCAGTTCGATTTCATCGCCCTCGATACGCAGGTAAGTGCCCTCGCGCAAGCCCACGACGTGCACACCCGGATTCACTTCGATGAACTCGGCGATCCGCTCGCCGCGCGTTTCGCCGCCGTGGCCCTCCGCCCGCGCGTCGACATA
>DASSAV010000200.1:0-2862 GCA_035699265.1 Rhodothermales bacterium | reverse complement strand
TTCGGTGGACGCCAACTTCGGCAACCACGCGAACGCCTTCTCGACGGGCATCGGGCTGGCGTTCTGAGGGGTTGAAGGTTGAAAAGACAGGGGGAGCCTGCCTCGCGCTTCGATGCGGGGCAGGCTCTTCTGCGTTCAGGCGGGCTCGTAGGCCTGGGTGGTTCGGGGGAGCCCGACCGCGTTGCCGTCGGCTACGGCATAGTAAGCATTGGTGCTGACGTGGCCGGCGGCTCCATCCACGAAGCTGCGCACCGCTTCTGCGCTGTCGGCCTCCCAGAGGCACGTGCAGCGGGATCCATCTCCGCTGGGGAAGACCTGGTGCAGCTTGAAGCCTTCCGGAATCGGGCTGCTGGCTGCGATCTCGAAGAACGCCTTCGGATCGGCGATTTCGTGCTGGGCTACGATGTACATGGTAACCTCGGTGAGTAATGCGATGGATGAATACGAGCCGCCTTACCGTAGGACGACGTAGTCGGTGTAGGTATTGAAGTAGTCGGCGCCGCCCTGTACGTATTTGTTGAACTCATCCTCAAACTTGGGCGCCTTGTTCCAGATCTCAAGGAACCAGTCGGCGGGTTCGCCCTCTTTCCCCGGAAACATGATATTCCGGGTCTTCTCCGAGTCTATGATGAAGTAGTGAACGTAAGTTCCCATCTTCTCGCCCCGTATCGCTTTGGCGATGTAATCCTGGGCGCCGGGGAAGACGCCCTCCCGCGACGGGTTGTACAGCTCGCGGACGAAGCGGTCGAACTCGGCCGGATCGACGCCCGGCTTCAACCTGATCTCGCGCACGCCGATGAGCGGCCCTGTCCCTTCCCGTGATGAGACGGCCGCTCCGGCCTGCGCCTGGGCGTGCGCGCTTGAGATGGAGAGGAGTGCTATGAGCAGGGTGATGCGGAAGAACGCCTTCATGGTGTATCCTCCTTCCGTTGTGGGGTGATTCGGGTTTTCCCCCTGCCTGTAACAGTGGCAGGCAAGTCACGCGGCCGGCGGTAGGCTGGAGTTCCAGATGTCGCGGTGGAGCTTCCAGACGCCGTCCACGTGTTTCCAGAGGACGACGTACTTGCCCCGGTCCATCACTTCCTCATCCTGCCCGAACATGGTAACGCGGGCCACCTCTACAGCCATGGTGCCGCAGGCGTGTACCTCAAGGGTCTCCAGGTCGACCCTGTCGATGCCCAGGTCGAACGCGCCGGACCAGAAGTCACGGATGGCGTTCGTTCCGGTGACCGCGTCCGTCCCCGGGGGGAGGATCTGGCCGTCGGCCGTGTAGAGGCTGGCCAGGGCGTCGGCGTCGTGCCGGGCGAATGCTGCCTCAAAGGCGCGGATAATTTCTTCGATTTCGTGTTGAATCGATGTGGTCGTTTCCATGTCGTTGCCTCCTGTTGTAGGATTGCTGTGATACCTGGATGGTTTGGCTTTTAGTCACTATCGCGTCGGAATGAGCTAGCTGAATTACCGGGATATCATATGCCGGAAGCTGAAATTGCGCATGGGACATTTTGTCCTATTTTTTTGCGCCAGACCTCCCTTGCATCTATTCGTTAGGCGCGTATCTTCTGCTGTGAGTACCTGGTTGAGGCGTCGCGTCGCGTCCCGTTCGCGCATCCCTTTCTGCCATGAGCAGCATCCGGCTCATCTCTGACGACGTATCGCGGATTCAAGCCGCCGTCAGCGTCCTGTTCTCACCTCTGGACGGGGCGGAGCCAGGCGTATGGCACTCCGCCCCCCTCAACACGCTAGGAACATCCTTCGACGCGGACCAGGACATTCTCGTACCGGTAACCCAGGGGCGGGAAAAGATCTATGTCCGCGTCCACCTCGACCAGCGTGCGGCGGAATGGCCTTCGGAAGCGTCGCTGCGGGAGCGCTTTGGGCTGAGCAGGCAGCAGGCGCGGGTCGCGCTGCTGCTGGCGGAGCGCAGGACGACTGCGGAGATCAAGGAGGAGCTGTGCGTGAGCATCTACACCGCTCGGCATCACGTGGAGCACGTGATGGCCAAGCTGGGCGTGCGCTCCCGGCGGGACGTGGCTGCGCTCTTGTATCATAGCCTCACCTGAGTCATGTCCGTGTGTATCAGGGAGCTTGAGGTATGGGAGCCCGGAGAGATCCTTCACTGTCGTTCGGTATGACGGGTGGAGAGGGTTCAGGATGACGGAAGGTGATGCGTTCTGGATGAGAAGCGGGCCGTTTTTGCATCTTCGCGTGGGGCTCTATATTATTCCCCGGCGGCTCGGCCCATGGGGGGGAGCCCATCATCTTATCAACACAGACAAATCCATGTCGAAGGGCAGTACCGCGAACGAGGCGTGGGGGAGCCGGATCGGCCTCATCCTCGCGATGGCGGGCAATGCGGTCGGGCTGGGCAACTTCCTGCGGTTTCCCGTGCAGGCGACCGCGAACGGCGGCGGCTCGTTCATGATCACCTACTTCATCGCCCTCCTCCTGCTGGGCATCCCGCTGATGTGGATCGAGTGGGGCATCGGACGGCACGGCGGGCGCTACCGCAAGGGCCACATCCCTGGCATGTTCGCCTCCCTGTGGCATAGCCGCGCGGCCAAGTACGTGGGCGCGCTAGGCCTCGTCATCCCGCTCGTCATTCTCATCTACTACACGTACATCGAGAGCTGGACGCTGGCCTACACCTTCTTCTCGCTCATTAAGGACTACTGGGGCAATACGACGCAGGAGGCCATGACCACCTACCTGCACTCGTTCCAGTCCATCGGCGACCCCAGCGTACACGGGGCCTGGAAGGCGTTCCTGTTCTTCTTCGTCACCCTCTTCCTGAACATCTGGGTCGTATCGAAGGGGATCTCGGGGGGCATCGAGCGCCTCGCCAAGATCGGCATGCCGATCCTT
>DASSAV010000199.1:0-2979 GCA_035699265.1 Rhodothermales bacterium | reverse complement strand
CTGGACATCGTGAACGGGCGGTAGGGCGGTTGAAAGGAGGAGTGGAAGAGAGGGGGAAAGGGAGAGAGGAAGAGGGGTTTTGAAGATCCGAACAGGTACTCTATGCCTGCTTGTTGCGGGGTGAATGTCATGATTCGTATGCGATTTATACTTGTACTTCTCTTCCTTGTAGCACCCACCGTATTGCGGGCGCAGACGGTGACGCACGCGCCGAACGCTTCCGAGCCGCTCGAACAGCGGTGGGACTGGGCGGTCCGGCAGGCGGGGGACGCGGCTTGCTCGGACGGCTGCTGGATCGGCTACAGCATCATGCGGCTGATGCATGAGGATTCATACATCGGGTCGTGGTCGGACCGGGACGACCGGCCGACGCTGGAAGAACTGGTCTATGGCCGCCACACGGAGCACTTGACGGATAATGGTCCGCGCGGCGCGGCTCAGCCGGCAAAGGTCGAGAAGGAAGTCGCGTTCCTGTTCCGGGTGGAGCCGAGGGGTGGGGAGGTCCGGGACATCCGGATCAGCAACATGAGCCTGAGCGCAGACCTGGACGGGCTGCCGGTACTGTGGCTCGGCAAGGCCGGCATGCCCGAGAGCATTGCATTCGTGCGGGAGCGGTACGGCAAGGCCGGGAGCACCGAACTGAAGAAAGACCTGGTCACGGCGGCCGGCATCCACGAAGGCGAGGCGTCGGCCTCGTCGTTCCTGCGCCAGGTGTTGGCGGGGAAGGATGACGACGAGGTGCGTTCACAGGCGGCATTCTGGCTGGCCGAGCAGGACGGGCCGGAGGCCGCCGCGGTCCTGGAGCAGACAGCGAAACAGGACCGCTCAGAGGAGGTACGGGAGCAGGCCGTGTTCGGGCTGAGCCGGATCGACACGGAGGGGGCGACCGAACGGCTGATCGGACTGGCAAAGGGAGGTGCTGACGACAGTGGGACCCGCGAGAAGGCGATCTTCTGGCTGGGGCAGAAGGCCTCTCAGAAAGCCGCGGAGACGCTCGGCGACATCGCACAGAACGACCCGAATACGGAGATCCAGAAGAAGGCGGTGTTCGCCATCTCGCAGCTCCCGCACGACGAGGGCGTCCCGAAGCTCATCACCATCGCCCGGACGCACCGGAACGCGAAGGTGCGGCAGGAAGCCATCTTCTGGCTGGGGCAGTCGGGGGACGCGCGGGCGGTGGACGTGCTGGTGGATATCGCGCGGGGAGAGTGAGGTTCGGGGGAGAGAGTGAAAGGGTGAAAGAGAGAGTGAGGGAAAGAGAGGAGGAGAGGACGAACGGAGGAAAGGACGAAAGAGGGAGAGGGGGAAAGGGTGGGTGAGAGGAGGAAAGGGTGAAAGGAAGAGAGGGGGAATGAGGGAAAGAGAGGAGGAAAGGATGAGAGGAGGACGAAAGGAGGAGGCGGGGAGAGCGGGGGAAGGTGGGCGACGTTTCCTGTTTGGCGAGATCCAGGTTATTGCGTAAATTTGCGCAGCGCAAATTTACGCAATGCTCCGCAGGCCTGTGCAAGCAAAGAACCCTTTCGAGTTCGGGCGTGAACTCTCCGGCGCCGAACTGGTGGACCGGGGTGAAGAGCTGGCCACCGTCGTCCGAACGATGGGGGAGAGCGGCCGCCTGTTTCTCATCGGCCCGCGCCGCTTCGGAAAGACCTCCATCCTCCGTGTTGCCGCAGAGCGGGCTGAAGCGGAGGGGACCGTCGTCTTCAGATACGACGCGGAGGCCTATCCGACGCTCCGCCTCCTCGCGGAATCCGTCGTGGCGGAGGCGGCGAGCAGGCTGACCGGGACAGTCGAGCGGGCGGGCAAGAAGCTCCGTGAGTTCTTCGGAGCACTCCGTCCGCAGGTTAGCTTCAACCCGCTCGACAACACCTTTAGCGCGTCGATCACGACCGATACACCTGCTCCGGACACCACCTTGCTAACGGCTGTCCTGGATGGACTCGACAGGATGGCGGGGGATGCAGGGCGGCGGGTAGCCCTCGTCATCGACGAATTCCAACAGGTGATCGAGCAGGACGGCAGCTCAGGGGGCCTCGCGATCGAGCGGCAGCTTCGGGCGGCGGTGCAGCGCCACGAGCACCTCGCCTACGTCTTCGCAGGCTCCAAGACCGGTATGCTGGCCGAGATGACGGGCGACCCTTCGCGTCCTTTTTACCGGCTCGGCGCACGCCTCTTTATCGGGCCCATTCCGCGCGGCGACTTCAGCCGCTTTCTCAGAAGCGGATTCGAAGGCACGGGGTTCGAGGTAGACGAAGAAGCCGTCACGGAAATCCTCGACCTCGCTGAGGACGTCCCCTACAACGTACAGCGCCTCGCGCACGAGTGCTGGAACGACCTTCGCAGCGGTGGAGGGACGTCGGATTCCACAGGGGCAGGGCTCGGAGCCGCCGACGTGCGAGCGGTGCTGGAACGAGTCGTACGGCGTGACGACCCCTTCTACACCCAGACCTGGAACCGGCTGACTTCTACGCAGCAGAAGGCGCTTCTGGCGCTGGTCCGGAGCAGCGGAGAGGGTCTTTTTGCAAAGGACACACTCCGCACCTACGGCGTTGCCAGCAGCACGATGCGGACGGCTCTCGAAGCACTCGTCAGGGTGGGCATCGCACGCCAGGAAGAGACGCTTGGATCCGTGCGGCTGCGGCTGGAGGATCCGTTCTTCGCGTCCTGGATGAAGCTGTTCGTGGCCGGACCCTGAAAGGAGGGGCGGGGTGTTGGCGGGTTGCGGGTTGGCGCGTTGAGATGAGGGAGAGTCTACGAAACGAGGAAAGTAGGAGGGTAAGAAAGCAACAACGGGCGCGAGGGAAAAGTCCTGGAGCAGCACCCGGATTCTACCTTCTTATACCAGTTCTCGGAAACGATTGTGCATAGTCACCCAGGGATCGCCAGCGTATGGGAAAGCAACACCCTCCGGCCCTGGCGGGCCACCTCCCTCGGAGGGAGGAGTTGAACGCGCTTCGCTCTTTCCAAACAGTCTCCCAGCTT